>CAZJRH010000069.1:0-4819 GCA_964548215.1 uncultured Nitrospirota bacterium | reverse complement strand
AGCCCCATCGCGTAAAATCCGGCTGCCGTCTGCACGGCCGCCGCCCATCCCACCACGCCGATCATCCCGACGAGCGTCGCCGCGATCATCCGCGTCGAGCCCACCCGATCGGTGAGATTGGCCAGCGCCACGGCACCGAAGCCGGAGGCCACATTCGCCACGATGAAAAAGAGCAGAATCTGCGGCGGGCTCATCCCCAGCGCGGCCGAGGCGAAAATGGCGGCGAAGACAAAAATCGTATTGACGCCATCCTCGTAAATCAAATAACTGATAAAAAATCGAACCAGTTGCCGGTACCGCCGCAGATGGCGGAGCGTGTTGACCGCGCGCCCAACGCTGAAGCGCCAGAGGGAACCCGGCGGGCGCGGCAACGGCTGCGCGCGCTCGCGCAACCAGAAAAATGTGGGGAGCGAAAAGAAACCGAAAAAAATCGCGGCAACCGGAAAACTGAGCCGGTAGCGATCGACATTCTCCGGCCCCAGGCCGCCGTGAATCAGCGGCAACACCATCACCAGCGCGAGCATCCCGCCGAAATAGCCCACGCCCCAGCCGTAACCGGAGAGGCGGCCGAGCGTCTTCCGGTCGGTCAATTCCAGCAAGAAGGCGTTGTAGTAGGTCAGGCCGCCGGCAAAACCGATATTCGAGAACACCAGCAGAGTAAGGCCCCAGGCGAGATCACCCTCCCTCACCTGCACCAGCAGTGCGGTCGACCCGACGCAGAGCGCGGTGAAGAGGGCCAAAAACAATTTCTTCCGCGCAGTGATGTCGGCCAGCGCCCCCAGAACGGGCGAGATCAATCCGACCAGCAGCATCGAGAGCGCGTAGCCGCGCCCCCACCAGGCCGCCCCCGACGGGCCCGGCGCCACCACCGTGGTGAAATAGACGCTATAGGCAACCGTGATGATGATCGTGGGATAGGCGGAATTGGCAAAATCAAAACTGCACCAGGCGAGCTGCTCGCGGCGGGTTGGAGGGGAAGGCGGAACGGGCGTGTGCTGGCTCACACTGCGGACGCCGATTATCCTGTTTCAGGCCCCATCAACTCACCGTTGCAGTCGGGGCAGGCGAATTCCCCGTCCACAAACTTCATCGGGTCGCCGCAAAAGGGGCACTCCGGCACGTCTTTCGGCGGCAGCGTAAACGGCGGCAGTTCCGGTCCGTCATCATCAACGGTCATGCGCCATCTCCTTTGCGGCCGCCTCGAGCGCCGGCGTCATGCCGTCGCCCAGGCGGAGCACGCCGAGCATCTCATCATGAATCCGGCCGTTATCGGCGACCAATTCCGGCACGCGCACCTGATACGGGCCGCCGCTGAAGTTGCTCATCCGGCCAAGCGCCTCCTCCACGATCAGACTGCCGGCCGCCGAGTCCCACGGCGCGAGGTTCAGTTCCCAAAAACCGTCGAAGCGACCCGCCGCGACGTAGCAGAGATCGAGCGCCGCCGACCCCGTCCGGCGCAAGCCGCGGGCGCGAAGACCAAATTGATAAAAATGGCCGAAATTATTCCGCCGGTTGGTGCGCAGATCATAGGCGAAGCCGGTCACCAGCAAACTCCGTTCCAGCGTCCGAGCGGTCGACACATGCAGCCGCCGGCCGTTGCAGAAGGCCCCCTTGCCTCGAATCGCGCTGAACAGCTCCTTGCGGAGGGGATCATAGACCGCGCCGACCATCATCCGGCCGTCGATCTCGAGGCCGATCGAGACGCAGTAGAAGGGAAAACCGTGGGCGAAATTGGTGGTACCGTCCAGCGGGTCGACAAACCAGGTGGGAGCGTCCGAGTCCTGCGCAACCGCGCCCCCGCCGCCCTCCTCAGCCACGATTTGATGATCGGGAAAGACGGCCCGAATCCGGCGCACGATCAGCCGTTCGGCCTGCCGGTCGGCCTCGGTCACCAGATTGAGCGCGCTTTTGTACTGGACGGCCATCCGTCCGCTGCGGACGCGGCCGCTCAGGCCGGCCAGCAGCCGGCCCGCCGCCTTTGCCGTCGAGACGGCCAGGCGATGATACGACGCTAACGATTCGCGTGCCATGGGGTTAGCATACAAGGCGCCCCCCCGGAAAGACAAGCCGCATCAATGATTGACAGCACCGATTCTAAGTGTTACGACACCCCGATGGAGCATCTTGGATTGGTGCTGCTGACCACATTTTTATACGGCCTCCGGCACGGCATCGACTGGGACCACATCGCCGCCATCACGGACATTGCCGGCACGGCCGGAACCGGGACCGCGCGTCCCCGGGCCGCCGGGGACGGATGGCGGATGTTGTTTCTGTCGACGCTGTACGTGCTGGGCCATGCGGCCATGGTCGTGCTGCTCGGCGCGGCCGCGCTGCTCACCTATGCGCTCCTGCCCGGCTGGATCGATCCGATCCTGGAAAAAATCGTCGGAGCGACATTGCTGCTCCTGGCCGTGTGGGTCTTTTATTCCCTGACGCAATACGCTCGCGGCCGGGGCGAGTTCCGTTTACGCAGCCGCTGGATGCTGCTCTTCTCGGGGATCGCCTATCTATGGCGCCGGCTGCATGCGCGGCTGGAAGGGCGCGCCCACGGACACGACCATGAGCATGAACACAGGTTAATGAGCTATGGCCCGCTCTCCGCGTTTATCGTGGGAGTCATTCACGGCATCGGGGCGGAAACCGGCTCGCAAGTGTTGCTCATCGCGGCCGTGGGCGGCGCGGCGGGGCTGGCGCAGGGACTGCTGCTCATGGGAAGCTTCGTGCTCGGCCTGGTGCTCAGCAACAGCCTGCTCGTCGCGGCCGCCGCCGCCGGCTTTCTCGGCGCGCAGAGCCATCGCCACTTGTACGTGGCCGTGGGTGTGGCGACGGGCCTTTTCAGCCTGGTGGTGGGCCTCTATTTCCTCACGGGCCAGGCCGCGGCGCTGCCGGATCTTCCGGCATGGCTAGAGTCGCTCTTCGTCGGCGATCCAGTTCGCTGATCATCTTGACTTGAAGCGCCAACTGCGGCATCATCTCGTCCTCGATGGAAACCATCCGCGTTCACTATGACATCGCCGCGAAAGACGTCGCCCGCGCCGCCCGGCTGATCGCCCGGGAGCAAAGCCTGGGCGTGCGGGTCACACAGTACGAGCACGAACGGGTCAAGGCGATGGAAGCCTCCGTCGCCCTGGTACGCCGGGGCAAGCAGCGCGCGCGGGTCACCATCGACGTCGTCTCCGAGCCGATCCAATCGGCCTACGGCCTGATCCTCTCGATCGCGGGCGAAATTTCCTGCCTGAACGTGATGCGCACGATCCAGCTCGTCGATTTTGAATTGCCCAAGCGGCTGGCGAAAACGCTGGGGGGCCCCCGGTTCGGCGTCGACGGATTGCGGCGTCAGCTCGGCATCGCCGACCGGCCGATTTTCGTGTCGGTGGTCAAACCATCGCAGGGATTATCGCCCAAGGAGTTCGGCAACCTGGCCTATGAGTGTTTCGTCGGCGGCATCGACATCTGCAAGAGCGACGAGTTATTGCAGGAAGAGCGCGCCGATTATCTGGCGCGCGTGCGCGCCTGCGTCGAGGCGGCGCAGCGGGCGGAGGCGGAAACGGGCGAGCCGAAGCGTTTCATGGTGCACGCCGTCGGGCCGGCCGATCGGATCCGCGCGCTCTATGAAGAAGGCGTCGCCGCCGGTGGCGGCATTGCGATGTTCGCGCCCGCGGCCATTGGCTTTCCGCTCTTCCATGCCCTGACGTCGCTGGGGCGCCTGCCGGTGATGGCCCACATGGCGATGAGCGGCTGGCTCTGGCAACGCCACGGCATGAGCGTGACCGCCTGGGCGAAATTCTGCCGCCTGCTCGGTTCGGATGTCATCTTGTATCCGGCGCTGGAGGGGTCGCTCAAGGCGACGCGGGCCGACGTGGAGGCGATCAAGAGCGTTTGTCACATGGACTGGCCGGGTCTGCGCCCCTCCATGCCGGCCATCGGCGGCGGGCAGCATGCGGCCACGCTGGCGACGCACGCGAAAATTTTCGGACGGGATTTTATTTTTCTCTGCGGCGGCGGCGTGATCGGCCACCCCAAGGGCGCGCGAGCCGGCGCCCGGTCGATCCGTCAGGCGTGGGAAGCGGTGCAGGCGGGGATGCCGGCCAAGCGGTACGCCAAGCAGGCGCCGGAATTGGCCGCCGCGCTCAAGGCCTTCGCCAAGTACGTCTAGTAAAAATAGGACAGATTTATTTTTCTCAAGAAAATAAATCTGTCCTATTTTTCTTCTCTGTCCGGCCCGGCCAATTGCTGAAACACCGGCGAGCCGTGATGATGGACCATCAGCCAGCGCTCGGCTTCCGGCCGGCCGGCTTCCCCGGCGTGGCCGTCCTGCCGGACGAACACATTCGTCGCCAGCACCTGCGTCTCCTGCGACTCCTCATCGACCAGCATTGTGATCCGCTCGACGCAGACGATCCAGGCGATCGAGCCCTGCACCGAAATCCTCGGCTCGGCGATCTCGAACGTCATGGAACGGGTGTTGTTGAAAATGCGGACCCAACTGTCGCGCACGGCGGGCCACCCGACCAGGCGCGGCCAGCCGGGATGGATGCATTGCACCCACTCGTCCTGCAGCCAGATGTCGCCCATTTCCCGGATGTCCAGCCGCTCGAACGCGGCATAGAAGCGTTCGTTGGCCAGGAAGACGGCGCGATGCTCTCGGACAGTATCCAGTTCACTCATAAGCGCTTGGCCGGAACGGGCGCATGGTAACAACTCCCCCGGCGTGAAATCAATCGAACGCGCCGCGCCCGATCGGCGGTAGTGGGTCAGTTTGGTCAAAACAGAACCGTTCGCCCTGAGCTTGTCGAAGGGCGCGGTGTTCATGGTT
>CAZJRH010000068.1:0-3697 GCA_964548215.1 uncultured Nitrospirota bacterium | reverse complement strand
GTGGCTGGGCGGTGCGCCGGGGCTGTTCTCGGCCCGCTTTGCGGGATCGGGCGCCAGTTATGTCGAGAATCGCCAGTTGCTGTGGCGGCGGCTGGCCGGCCGGCCCAAAGCCGAACGGACGGCCCGGTTTATTTGCACGATGGTGGTGGCCCGGCCCGACGGCGGGATCTACAGCGCCGAGGGCGTGGTGGACGGCTACATCACCGAGGGCGACATCGGCGCGCAGGGTTTCGGCTACGATGCGATTTTCTGGTTGCCGGCCATGGGCAAGACCTTTGCCGAGCTGACGCTGGAGCAAAAGCAGGCCGTCAGCCACCGGGGCAAGGCGCTCAAGCAGATTCGCGCTTATTTGGAGAAGGCGCTGCGGAGCAAGTCCACCGCCGTGGCCGGCCAGGGGCGGACGTGGTGGTGAACCCCCTCACCCCTCCCTCTCCCCTGAGGGGAGAGGGTAAGGGAGAGGGGAAAAGTTTTTCGGGGTGTAGCGCAGCCTGGTAGCGCACCTGCTTTGGGAGCAGGGAGTCCCCAGTTCAAATCTGGGCACCCCGACCAATTTTCTGCATGGCAGAGAATTTGCCCCGAACACCGCGGGGCCGCTGAGGGGGTGCGTATCAAGTGGTGGGTCTATATCGTTGAGTGTAAGGATCGTTCGTTATATACCGGCATCACGAACAATGTGGCGCATCGCGTGGCCGAGCATAACCGTGCGAAGGGCGCGCGGTATACCCGGTCCAGGCGGCCGGTCCGGTTACGCTACTGCGAAGCGGTGAAAAATCGATCGACGGCAGCGCAGCGCGAGGCCGCGATCAAGCGATGGCCGCGGACACTGAAGGTACAACTGATTGCCGGCATGAATCGCCCGGGACATGCGCCCGTAGCTCAGGGGATAGAGCAGAAGCCTTCTAAGCTTCTGGCCGGAGGTTCGAGTCCTCCCGGGCGCACCAGTTTATGCGGCGGGAGACGGTAAACAGGACTGGTTATGGTGAGTGTAGCTCAATGGCAGAGCGCTGGACTGTGGCTCCAGTGGTTGGGGGTTCAATTCCCCTCACTCACCCCAGCTTTTCCGCATAGCGGAAAAGCGCCCAGAACCGCCGCAGGCGGAGAGGGGCTGATGATGTTGGTTACATTATGAGCGAATCGACTGAAACCACGACCGCAACGCCGGCGACATCCGGCAATGGCGCTCCTGCGTCGCGCTGTGGCGTGACGGCCGCCATCAAGTGGCTGAATTTTTACGCGGCCGATCTGCTGGCGCCCATCAGCAAAGCCCGGCGGACGTGCGAACGTTGCGGCCGCTGGATGTTGAAGGGCTATCTGATCGAGGCGCCGACAAAGATCGCCGGTATGACGGATTTGCAGATTCTCTGCTGGCGCTGCGCGCGGCCCACGTGGCTCTCATGGGTGCGGCTGCGCGCCGCTCGGCGATAGAGCAGCATTCGCGCCTGTAGCTCATTTGGATAGAGTACCTGGCTTCGAACCAGGGGGTAGGGGGTTCGAATCCCTCCAGGCGCACTTTAGTTACAGGTTGTGCTCGTTGGGGATTCGTCGCGAGCGGTGGCCTGCGGCGGTTCATTGATCGGCACCTGCGGTGCTTGTGCGCGGTCGAATCCCTCCAGGCGCATGTATATTAGCCAGTGATAATTTCCTCTTGAGGGAATGGTCATAGAACCTAAAGACCGCATCATCCTGCCGCTGGATCTTTACTCGATGGACGAGGCGGAGCTGCATCTGACCCGGCTCAAGAAGCGGGTGGGCATGGTGAAGATCGGCTATGCCCTGCTCCTCCGGGACGGCCGGTCGGCGCTCAAGCGGCTGTATGAGATCTCGGGGTTGCCGATTTTTGTCGATCTGAAGCTGCACGACATCCCCCGCACGGTCGCTCAGGCGGCGACGGTCATCACTTCGGCGAGCGACCATATCCGTTTTCTCACGGTCCATCTCTCCGATGGCGAGTCGATTGTGCACGCCGCGCGGGATGCGGTCAGGCCGGGCGTGGGGCTCCTGGGGGTGACCATGCTGACCAGCCTGCCGGGCGAGGCCGCCGGCGAGGGCGCCACCGAACGTGTGGTGGCGCTGGCGCGGATCGCCAAACAGGCCGGGTGCGAGGGGGTGGTCTGCTCTGGCTATGAGGCGCAGGCGGTGAAGCAGGCCGTTGGGCAGGATTTCCTCGTGGTGGTGCCGGGCATCCGGCCGAGCTGGGCGGAGATTACCAACGACGATCAGCGGCGCGCCATGACCCCAGGCGAGGCCATTGCCCAGGGGGCGGACTACCTGGTGATCGGCCGGCCGATTTTCACTTCGCAGGACCCGGCCGGGGCCGCCGATCGGGTGGTGCAGGAAGTGGACGAGGCGCTGCGCCGCCGCGGGCCGATACCGATCAAGCCAGTTTAAATGACCGCGGCACCCTTCGGATATATTGAAAATTACGGTCCCGTCCCGCTGTTTTCCCGACGAACCGCTGTGCTATAATGCCTGTCCGCGCGTGGGGGGAAAGATAAAATCATAGCCCCTCACGCAAAGCGTTCGGGGCAAGGCGCCTGTAGCTCAGCGGATAGAGCAACGGCCTCCGGAGCCGTGGGTCGGGGGTTCAATTCCCTCCAGGCGCGTCCCTTTGCCACAGGCAAAGGGATCCCGAACGAAGTGAGGGACCATGATGTTGCAGTTTCATACCGGGAAGCAAAGGAACTCTGGGCAGAAGTAATATTTAGAGCAACATCATCGCTCCTCGTATAAAACACTCGGAGCAAGGGCCGTTAGCTCATCTGGTAGAGCAGCTGACTCTTAATCAGCGGGCGACAGGTTCGAGTCCTGTACGGCCCAGATTGTTCACAGTGTACGGTTCACAGTTCACAGTGGAGAGCGAAGATTGAAGGAACGGCAGCGATGTTCATCAAAAACCGTGAACGATGAACGGTGAACCACATCCGCGAGAGTGGCGGAACGGCAGACGCGCCAGCCTTAGGAGCTGGTTCCCGCAAGGGAGTGGGGGTTCAAATCCCTCCTCTCGCAATGTTCGGTCATGGTCCGGCCCCGATAGGATGACACGATGAAAGTGGCTGTCGACGATCTATCCGAGATCAAGAAAACCATCCGGGTCGAAATTCCTCAGGAGGTGGTGACGGAGGAATTTTCGCACGCCTATGCCTCCCTGAGTCAGCGCGTGAAGCTCCCGGGCTTTCGCCCCGGCAAGGCGCCGCGGGCGTTGCTGGAGCAGCGGTTTGCCAAGCAGGTGGAAGAAGAGATCATCCGCAAGCTGGTTCCCGACTATTATCAGCGCGCCATTTCAGAGGCGAAGCTGAATCCGGTGGAGCTGCCCGATATCGGCAAGGTGGAGCTTCGCCAGGGGGCGCCGCTCATCTTTTCGGCCACGGTGGAGGTCAAGCCGCCGATCGTGCTGGGCGCCTACCGGGGCCTGTCGGTGCAACAGGAGCCGGTGATAGTCACGGAAGCCGACCTCGACGAGGCGCTGGGCCGGGTGCAGGAGCGGTTCGCCCAGTTGCAGGCTCATCCGTCCGATCATGCAGTGGCCACTGGAGATTTTGTCGTGCTTGATCTGGCGGGCAGCGTGGAGGGCAAACCGTTGCCGGGCGGCGCCGTCAAGGGCGGGCTGTTCGAGATGGGCAAGGGCGCGCTGAAGGAGCCGTTGGAAGCAGCGGTGATCGGCCGGTCGGCCGGCGAGACGGTCGAGGCGCGCCTGCCG
>CAZJRH010000067.1:0-3956 GCA_964548215.1 uncultured Nitrospirota bacterium | reverse complement strand
GAGGATCGGTCGCCCGAAGAAATTGTGGCCCAGGGATTCGAGCCGGCCACCGTTCACCGGGTGATCACCATGGTCAATCAGAGCGAATATAAGCGGTTGCAGGCGCCCCCCGGCATTAAAATCACCCCGCGGGCGCTGGGCAAGGACCGCAGAATGCCGATTACCAATAAATATAAAGGCGGATTAACGGGGAAAGGGCGGATTAGCAAGGAAAAGGCGGATTAAGGATTATGGGGTAATAATGAAAGAGCGGATTAAGGGAAAAAGGCATGTTTTTAAACCCTTACCCCGCCGTTTCTCCACTAGTCCTTCATTCGCTGTTTGTTCACTAATCCCAAAAAGGACTTGACAGAGTGATGATCCGTTTGTTACAAGTAAGCCCAACGACACAGTGTTGTGTCGCTGGTGCAGGTTTAAAGACAAAGACGAAGGCGTCTTTTCCCCGAGGAGTCGGCAGTGCAAGGCTCTCGGCGTGAAAAGAGGCCTTTTTTAATGCACGCAGCACGGGATTGATCGGCCATTATCGCGGCACAAGGAGGAAGATCGATGGCAACAACGGCAGGCAAGGCAAAGGCAAAATCGGGCGCCCTGCAAGGCGTATTTGATCTTATTAATCGGCGCGGCCTCAAAATCGTCGATTTTAAATTCGTTGATCTGCCCGGCATGTGGCAGCACTTTTCAATTCCGGCCGGCGAGCTGACCGAAGAGATCTTCAGCGAGGGGATCGGCTTCGACGGATCGAGCATCCGCGGCTTCCAGGTCATCAATGAGAGCGACATGCTGCTCTTCCCGGATCCCTCGACGGCCATCGTCGACCCGGCCTGCTCGGTGCCGACGCTCTCGCTGATTTGTGACGTGCGGGATCCGATCACCGGCAAGCCCTATGAGCGCGATCCGCGCCAGGTGGCCCACAAGGCCGAAGCCTATTTGAAATCGACCGGGATCGCCGATACCTGCTATTTCGGCCCCGAGGTGGAATTCTTCCTCTTCGACAGCCTGCGATTCGACTACAACCAGCATTCGGGTTACTTTTACGTTGATTCAGACGAGGGGATCTGGAATTCCGGACAGAACGGCACGGGCAAGAATCTCGGCTACCGGCCCCGGTACAAGGAAGGCTACTTCCCGACGCCGCCCTCCGACAGCCTGCAGGACATCCGCTCCGAGATCGTGTTGAAGATGATCGAGGCGGGCATCCACATTGAAGTGCATCACCATGAAGTGGCCACCGCCGGTCAGAATGAGATCGATATGCGGTTCGGAACGCTGACCAAGATGGCCGACCAGGTGCTGCTCTACAAGTACATCATCCGCAATGTCGCCCGGGCCCACGGCAAGGTGGCGAACTTCATGCCCAAGCCGCTCTTTCAGGACAACGGCTCCGGCATGCACGTGCACCAGAGCCTCTGGAAGAACGGCAATACATTAATGTACGACAAGAACGGCTATTCGCTGCTCTCGCAGACGGCCCTTCATTACATCGGCGGTTTACTCAAGCACTCGGCCGCGCTGCTGGCCTTCTGCGCGCCGACGACCAATTCGTACCGGCGGCTGGTGCCGGGTTATGAGGCGCCGGTCAATCTGGTCTACTCGCAGCGCAATCGCAGCGCGGCGGTCCGCATCCCGACCTATTCGACCAGCCCCAAGTCGAAGCGGTTGGAGTATCGCTGCCCCGATCCATCGGCCAATCCCTACCTGGCCTTCTCGGCGCTGTTGATGGCGGGGCTGGACGGCGTGCAGAACAAGATCGATCCGGGCAAGCCGACGGACGTCGATCTGTTCGAGCTGTCGCCCAAGGAGCTGGCCAAGATCAAGACCGTGCCCGGCTCGCTCGACGAGTCGCTGGCCGCCCTGGAAAAGGATCACGAGTTCCTGCTCAAGGGCGGGGTCTTCACCAAAGGGCTCATTGAGACGTGGATCGATTACAAACGCAAGAAGGAAGTGGATCCGGTCCGGTTGCGGCCGCATCCGTACGAGTTTTATCTGTATAACGACATATAGGATCGCCCGCTCGCGAGAGCGGCTGATCCGCCCGGGCGCGCAACACAGACGTTGCGGCTGACGGGAGCAGGACGATGACGTCCTGGATGGGAAGCGCAATCTTCCCGTTCAGGGCGTTTTTTTTGGCAGACTGAGGCAACTGCCAGATGGAGAGGCTCTCCTCTCTGTCCCTCCAACCTCCCGTCCCGAACGACGACCCGGGACGGGAGGGCCTCACCAAAGAGTAAAAGGGGTAAGAGGAAAGAAGCAAGGGCAGTGCAACCAACAAAGGAGGGCGGTATGGGACACAAGGTGTACATGATGATGGGCGGGTGGGTGATGGCAATGGCGTTGATGGTGCAACCGGCGCGGGCGGAGGAAAAGCCGGCCACGTTGGAAGACCGGCTCCACTTCATGGAAGAGAAGGTCCAGTCGATGGAGGGATTGCTGGGGATCAGCTTGAGCGGGTTTGTGGACACCTACTACAGCATCAACTTCGACAATCCGGTTGATGCGGCACCACCCGCACCACCTGCGCCACCCGCACCAAACGGAGCTGGTGGGCCGGATTTTGAGCAGGCGTTGCGGGCTTTCGATACGGAGGCCGACGAGTTTTCACTGAGTCTGGCCGCGTTGGTGATCCACAAGGCGCCCAGCCCGGTCGGCTTCCGGATCGACTTGAACTATGGGCCGACGGCCGACATCGTTCACTTCTTTGAACCTTCCGGCCCGGAAATCTACAAGCACCTTCAGCAGGCCTTTGTCACCTATGTGGCGCCCGTGGGCAAGGGGTTGACGATCGACTTCGGAAAATTCGTCACACACATGGGACTGGAAGTGATCGAGTCGAAGGACAATTGGAACTACTCGCGCGGATTGCTCTTCACCTGGGCGATTCCCTTCTACCATACCGGGTTGCGAATCGGATATCCGGTTGCGGATGGCGTTACGGTGACACTGCTTGGCGTCAACGGCTGGAACAATGTGGATGAGAATAATGACGGCAAAACTGTCGGCGCCCAGGTGATGGTGACCGCGATTCCCAAGGTGACCTTCATTCAAAACGCCATCTGGGGCAGCGAGGTTGCGCCGAATTTTCAGCGCCATGTGTACGACACCATCCTGATCGTGAATCCGACGGACAAATTGAGCCTGGCGCTGAATTTCGATCTCGGAATGGACGATGCCACTGGGGTGACAACCGGGGACTCCACCTGGTATGGAATCGCCGGATACGGCCGGCTGGCCCTCACTGACGCGTCCGCTCTCGCGGTGCGTGGGGAATGGTTCAAAGACGTGGATGGGTTCATGACCCTGACAAAACAGAGCGTGGCGGAGGTGACGGTCACGGGTGAAGTGAAACTGGGGGGTGGCCTGCTCACTCGTCTGGAATACCGGCGCGACTGGTCGAACAAGAACGTGTTCTTCGATGGCCCCGGCGCCGCCACGCGGAGCGCGCAGGACACGATCACGCTGGGCGCGGTCTACACGTTCTAATGATGATGACGCGAACGAACAACGCAAAGGAGGCTCATTCAATGACTGGCATACAGAAGATAAGCACATGGTTGCTGACCGGCCTGCTGGTGGCCGGTCTCGGCCTGGCGGCAGGGGAGGCGCTGGCGCAGGAAGCGGCGACAGACGCGGTCCCCACGGAGATGGCGGTGGAGACGCCGGCCGAGGCACCAGCGGCGGCTGAAGAGGCTGCTGCTCCACCGGCCTCCACCATCAATTCGGGCGATACCGCCTGGATTCTGACCTCGACGGCGCTGGTGCTGATGATGACCGTCCCGGGGTTGGCGCTTTTTTACGGCGGGATGGTCCGGCGGAAAAACGTGCTGGCGACGATGATGTACAGCTTCGTCGCCCTCTGCTTGGTCAGCGTGCAGTGGGTGGTGCTGGGCTACTCGCTGTCGTTCGGTCCGGACGTCGGCAAGGTCATCGGTGACCTCAGCTATCTGGGGTTGAAGGGTGTG
>CAZJRH010000066.1:0-3367 GCA_964548215.1 uncultured Nitrospirota bacterium | reverse complement strand
GTTCCTGGTCGCGCACCTGCGTCACCAATTTTCTGGCCCGCTCCACCACATCGGCCGGCTGCACTTTGAGCAGCGCCGCCAGCGCCTGCAGATCGTCTTCCTGCCGCCGGATCGATTCATAGGCTGTCTCGCCGGTGATCGCCTCGATCCGCCGCACGCCGGCGGCGATGCTCCCCTCCTGCACCACCCGGAAGAGGCCGATCTCGCCGGTGTCGTGGCAATGCGTGCCGCCGCACAGCTCCTTGCTGAAGTCGGCGATGCGCACCACCCGCACCAGGTCGCCATATTTGTCGTCGAAGAAGGCCAGCGCGCCGGCCTTGACCGCCTCGTGGAATCCCATCTCCTGCGTTTCCACGCGATAATCGTTCCGGATCCGCTCGTTGACGATCCGCTCGAGCTGCTTGAGCTCGCCCTCGGCCACCGACCGGGTATGCGTGAAATCGAACCGCAACCGGTCGGCCGCCACCAGCGAGCCCGCCTGCTTGACCCGTTCGCCGAACAATTCCCGCAGCGTCGCGTGCAGCACATGCGTGGCGGTATGATTGCGGGCCGCGCCTAAACGGGCCCGGCGATTGACGACGGCGCGCAGCGTCTCGCCCTCGGTCAAGGTTCCCCGGGTCACGACGGCGCGATGAACAAATAATCCCGGAATCGGCTTGAGGACCGCATGCACCTCGGCTAAAGCGCCGGGATGCTCCACAAAACCCTGGTCGCCCGCCTGGCCGCCCGATTCGCCGTAAAAGGGCGTCTGATCGAAGACGAGCTCCACCGTCTCGCCGGTGGACGCCTTCTTGACCGCCTGCCCGTTGCGCAAAATCATCAGCAGCCGGACTTCATCCTCCAGCCGATCGTAGCCGGTAAACTGGGTCGGATCAACCTTGCGCAGCGCCTCTTGATAGTAGGGTTCGACCGTTTTCACCGTCCAGGCGCGGCGGGCCCGCTCCCGCTGCTCATCCATGGCCGCATCGTAGCCGGCGACATCGACCGTCATCCCCTGCTCGCGCGCGATGTCCACGGCGATGTCGAGGGGAAACCCGTAGGTGTCATAGAGCCGGAAGGCCTCGGCGCCGGGAATGGTTTTACCGCCCTTGCCCTGCACGCTCTTCATCACCTCGCGCCACCGCTCCACGCCGTCGTCCAGCACCTGGAGAAAGCGCTCTTCCTCCGAGCGCGCCACCTCGGCAACCAGTTGGCGGTTTTGCTCCAGCTCGGGATAGGCGCCGCGCATCGTTTCCACCACCACGCCCGACAACTCGTGCAGAAACGGCCCCTGCAGCCCCAGCTCGCGGCCGTAGCGCATGGCGCGGCGCATGATCCGCCGCAGGACATAGCCACGCCCCTCGTTGGAGGGCATCACGCCGTCGCTGATGAGCACGGTCGTGGCCCGGGCATGATCGGCGATCACCCGGGCGCCCTTCACGTCGATCAGCGCCGAGGCCGGGCGGCCGGTCTTTTGGGCCAGCGCCTGGAAATAGGGCGCAAAGAGGTCGGTCCGGTAATTATCGCTGACGCCCTGCGCCACGGCGGTGATCCGCTCAAGCCCCATGCCAGTGTCAATGCTCGGCTTGGGCAGCGGCGTCAGGGCGCCGGACGCTTCGCGGTTGTACTGCATGAAGACGAGATTCCAGATTTCCAGGTAGCGGTCGCAATCGCAGTGAAGCCCGCGGCAGGCGGCGCGATGCTCCACGGGCACGGCCGCCTCTCCCTGGTCATAATGGATTTCGGAGCAGGGGCCGCAGGGGCCCGTCTCGCCCATCTGCCAGAAATTATCCGCCTCATCCTTGCGGATGATCCGATCGGGTGAGACGCCGATCTTTTTCCAGAGCGCTTCCGCGTCGTCATCCTCGCGAAACACGGTGATCCAGAGCCGGTCCACGGGCAGCACCCAGCGTTTGGTCAGCAATTCCCAGGCATACGCGATCGCCTCGGCCTTGAAATAATCGCCGAACGAAAAATTCCCCAGCATTTCGAAAAAGGTGTGGTGGCGCCCGGTCCAGCCCACCTGGTCGAGATCATTATGCTTGCCGCCCGCGCGCAGGCATTTTTGCGCCGAGACGGCCCGCTGGTAGCCACGCCGTTCCTCGCCCAGGAAGACACCCTTGAACTGGACCATGCCGGCGTTGGTGAAGAGCAGGGTCGGATCGGCTTGCGGGATGACTGAAGCACTGGGGACGATCGTGTGACCGTGGCCGGCGAAAAAGTCCAGAAACCCCTGGCGGAGTTGGGCGGAGTCGTTTGCCTGATTATTCCGTGACATTTTGGCCTATCATATCATCGCCGTACTCGGAAGAACAGTGACGGGAGACCGCTTTGCGAACAGCGCTGTGGGGGAAACCCCGCCGCGCCAACTGCATCGCCAGCCATTGGGCTCGCCGGTCGCCGGCGCGCTGAAAGGCCGGCCGGCGTCGCAGCACGGCGGCCGTCCGCTCCACCAGCGCCTGCATGTCGTCCGGGGGAAAGGTCTCGCGCAGAATGCTTTCCGCCAGCGGCCGCCCGACACCCCGGCGGCCCAACTCGGCGCGCACCCGCATCGGACCCCATCGCTTGCGATCCCGCCACGCTCGCGCCCAGAGCGCAGCCGTGGCGGCATCATCCACCAATCCAAAGCGTTTTAATTTATCGATGGCGGCGGCCGCCTCATCGGCGGTGCAGCCCCGGCGGGTCAATCGGTCGGTCAATTCCCATTCGGTATGGGCACGGCGGGCCAGAAAACGGCAGGCGATCTGATAGGCGACGGGCCGGGCCAATGGTTGACGCACAGCGCCGGCCGACGGAGGGCGGGAGGAGTTACTTACCGAACCGCTCGACCTTGAACTTATCGGTGCCCTCTTTGCGCTCGCTGGCGCCGCCGGCCGTGCCGGACTCCCACGCCACGTCGGAGGTCGACTGAATACCCTTGACTCTGAGCGCAAAGTCTTCGGGATTGGAGCACCACCGGAGGGCTTCCTCGTAGGTGATCAATTTCTTCTGATAGAGCTGGTAGAGCGATTGATCGAAGGTCTGCATGCCGTATTGGGACGCGCCGGCCGTGATCACCTCGGGAATTTTCCGGGTCTTGTCCGGGTCGATGATGCACTCCCGGATCGTCTGGGTCGCCACCATCACTTCGACGGCGGGCACCCGGCCGTTGCCGTCCGCCCGGGGCACCAGCCGCATCGAGACGATGCCCTTGATCACGGAGGCGAACTGCAGCCGCACCTGCTTCTGCTGATAGGGGGGAAAGACCGAGATGATCCGGTTGACCGTCTCGGCGGCGTCGACCGTGTGCAGGGTTGACATCACCAGATGGCCGGTCTCGGCCGCGACCAGGGCGGTCGAAATCGTTTCGAAGTCGCGCATTTCGCCCACCAGAATGACGTCGGGGTCC
>CAZJRH010000065.1:0-1993 GCA_964548215.1 uncultured Nitrospirota bacterium | reverse complement strand
TGGCGGCATCATCCTCATCAGGAACGATGTGCGCGACGTCGTCGTGGCCATCCGCCTGTCCCGCGCGACCATGCGCAAGATCAAGCAGAACCTGTTTTGGGCGTTCATCTACAACACTGTGGGGATTCCGATCGCGGCGCTCGGCTTCCTGAACCCCATCATTGCCGCGGCCGCGATGGCTCTCAGTTCGCTCTCGGTCATTGTTAACTCGGCGCTGCTCAAGCGGTTAAAACTTTCGGGGGGTGAACGATGAACGCACAACACGAACCACAACAGAGAAGCAACTCACGCGCAGGATGGGTGCTGGTGGCCTTTCTCGCGATCGCCGGCTTCTTCTTGTTCAGCGAGCACCGGGCGCACTTCTTCGGAATTCTCCCCTTTCTGTTGCTCCTCGCCTGCCTTTTTCTCCACCGCTGGATGCACGGGGGGCAGGGCCATGGAGAGGCGTCGAAGGGGAAAGATATCGGAAAAGGAGATCAACCATGAACGATGCGCCGGCCTATGGCCTCTGGTTGCTGGTGATCATCAACTCGCTCATTTTCATCATGTTCGCCTTCAGCTTCACCAAGCCGAAGACCGCGCGTGACTGGCGATCGTTTAGCGCATTCTCGGCGTTTCTGGTGGCGCTGTTCACCGAGATGTACGGCTTCCCGCTGACGATCTACCTGCTATCGGGCTGGCTGCAGAGCCGCTACCCTGGCGTAAACTGGTTCGCGCACGACTCGGGGCACCTGTTCGAGATACTCTTCGGTTGGCGCGGGAATCCGCACTTCGGGCCGTTTCACCTCTTAAGTTTTGTCTTCATCGGCGGCGGGTTTATCCTGCTCTCCAATGCCTGGAAGGTGCTCTATGCGGCGCAGAAGAGCCGTACGCTTGCGACCACCGGGCCCTATGCTTCCATCCGGCATCCTCAATACGCCGGGTTCGTGCTGATCATGCTTGGTTTCCTGCTGCAATGGCCGACGATCCTGACGCTGGCGATGTTTCCGATTCTGGTCTACATGTATGTGCGCTTGGCGCGCCGCGAAGAACGCGAGGTGCTGGCGGAATTTGGTGAGCAATACGCCCGGTATGCGGCGAACACCCCGGCGTTTTTCCCCAACCTGCTCATCGGCCCCAATCGGCGGCCTGGGACCACGGGGGGTGGCGAGCGATGATCGATTGGAAATGCACGCTGCAACGATGGGTTTGGCTCTGCCCCTACGCGATGATGGGCCTGGCGGTCGTGGTCCTGTTGCTGTTTGGGGTGTCGACCTGGACAGCCATTGTCGCGGTGATCCTGCTTGTCTGCCCGGTGATCCTGCTCTGGGGGGGCTGGCAGGTGTGGCGCCGCAAGCCGTGAAGGACATGAGCGATGCCATCGAGGCAACGGGATCGCCGTCATGACCCGGGAGATGATCATCACGCCGCTGTCCCATCAGCCCATCGAGCGGTGCGCGGTCGAAATGTGCGAGCATAAGGGCATCGGCCATCCCGATACGCTGGCCGATGGCGTCTGCGAGGCCGCGTCGCGAGAGTTGTCATTGGTCTATCTGAAAGCCTATGGGAAGATCCTGCATCACAATCTGGATAAAGGATTGGTCGTGGCGGGCCGCAGCGCGCCCCGTTTCGGCGGAGGCGCGCTCATCGATCCGATCCAGATCATCATCTGCGGCCGCGCCACCCACGTGAATGCCGGCGTTGATGTGCCCGCCGTCGCGGTCGAGGCGGCGCGGCGCTATTTGCAAACAAAGATCCGCTGCGACGTGAAGCAGTTTGAGATCACGACCCGGGTGAAGGAGGGAAGCGCCGATCTCAAGGAAGTCTTCGCCATTGGGGACAGCGTGGCCATGGCGAACGATACCTCATTCGGCTGCGGCTATGCGCCGTACTCCCGCTTGGAGCAGGCGGTGCTCGATTGCTCGCGCCTGCTCAAGTCGTCCAAATTCAGGGCCGCGTTACCCGCCGCTGGCGACGACTTTAAAATCATGGGGCATCGGGTGAACGGGGCGAT
>CAZJRH010000064.1:0-3716 GCA_964548215.1 uncultured Nitrospirota bacterium | reverse complement strand
TGGTGCGACGAATATTTCTTCCTCCCCCACCGGAACGAGGCGCGCGGCGTGGGGGGAATTTTCTTCGACTACCTGCAGGAGGGGTCATTCGACGAGCGCCTGTCCTTCATTCAGAGCGTCGGCGAGGCGTTTCTGGAGGTCTATCCCCGGATCGTGGCCCGGCGGCGCGGCCTGCCCTTCACGCCCGAACAACGCGACCACCAGCTTTACCGCCGAGGGCGGTACGTCGAATTCAACCTGCTCTACGACCGGGGCACACAGTTCGGGTTGAAGACCAAGGGAAACGTGGAGGCCATCTTTGTCTCGCTGCCCCCGGTGGTGAAGTGGAAGTGATAACTGAATAAATAGAGTTAATTAATTGATAATTATAGTAATTATTATAGTATAAAAACCTCTTCCGTGTTCTGATCGTAGCCGAACAATTCGGCGTACCGGCTCCAATTGATCGCCGTGTCAAAGAGTGGGGCCGCGTCTTCGTCCGGCAGCAGCCGGGAGATTTCCTCCAGCATCACCTCTTTCTGCACCCGCTTCTGCTCCGCTTTCTCCAGCAATTGATACAGGTGGGCCACGAGCGGCAGCTTCTTGAGCTGCGCCTGCATCAGTTTTTTCCGGCCGGGGATGCGGGCCCGGACGAATTTGCGCCCCGGCTCGCTCAGCTCCACGTCGCCGCCCGGCGTGGCGACAAACTCCAGCAGCTCCGCCGCCCGGATGGCGGCCAGCAGATCACCCGGCTCGATGTTCAGCTCACGGGCGAGCCGGTAAATGTCGTCCCGCCCGCCCCGATCGTTGAGCGTCTCCAGCAGGCCGATGATCCGGCTCGACGTTGTTTGCGGCAGCGGTTCCATCGTCATGACGACCCCCGGGAATGGTGAATGTCTCTCATTAACGTGTCGCTCTCATGCGAGCTTTGAAAAAATCCGATCGACATATTCGTTAAACGCCGGCTGCCGTTTGTCGCGCGGCCGAGGCAGCTCGATGATCAGGTCATCGACGATCCGGGCCGGCCGGGGTGACAGCACAATCACCCGGTCGGCCAGCTCGACGGCTTCTTCAATGATGTGCGTGACCATGACCACCGTGTGCACCGAGAACTCCCGGTCCTCCCAGATGTGGATCACCTCTTCCCGCAGCGTGATCGAGGTCAGCGCATCGAGCGAGGAAAAGGGCTCGTCCATCAGCAGCACCTGGGGCTCCACCGCCAGGGCGCGGGCCAGACCGGCCCGCTGCTTCATTCCGCCGGACAGCTCGCGGGGATAGGCGTCTTCGCTGCCGCCCAGCCCCACCCGATCGATGTAGGATTTCGCCCGCGCGCGCCGGGTTTTTCGATCCTGCCCCAACGCCTCGAGCGCCAGCTCCACATTCTCCCGGACCGTGAACCAGGGGAACAACGCGAACGATTGAAAGACCATCGCGCACTCGCGATTCACGCCGGCGTGCGGCTGCCCTTTGTAGAGAATCCGGCCGGCGCTCGGCAACACCAGCCCCCCGAGCAGCCGGAGCAACGTGCTCTTGCCGCAACCCGACGGCCCGACGATGGCAACGAACTCCCGTTCATGGATGGTGGTGCTGAATTCCTTTAGCACCACCACGCGCCCCTGCGGCCGCGGATAGGCCATCGTGACCCCGTCCATTTGCAGTAACGGCGGCATTAGTAGTCCATCCGGTATTTGGTCGACGCCAGCCGGTAGGCCCGGCTCCAGACCAGTTGCGTCAGCAGAAAGACGGCCAGGATCATGGCCGAGAGCGTGTAGACGATCATGGGGCCGTTGCCCGTCTCAAACGTCGCCACGTTGAGCAGCGAGCCGATCCCGTGCACCGAATAGGTCTGCCCCTGATAGATGAAATACTCCGACACGACGAGGGCGTTCCAGCCGCCGCCCCACGCGGTGATGCTGCCCGTCACCAGCGACGGCAGCATCGCCGGGATCATCACCCGCCGCCAGTAGAGCGATCGGGAGAGTCCCAGCGCCTGGCCAGCCTCCCGCAGATCGCCCGGGAGATTTTTCGCGCCGGCCACCAGATTGAAGAGGAGGTACCACTGCATGCCGGTCACCAGAAGCAGGATCGACGCCGCGTTCATATCGCCCGCGTAGCGCACCACCAGCACGACGATGATCGGGAAGAGGGCCGTCGCCGGCACCGACGCGCCGATCTCGGCCAGCGGGATGACGATCCGCGCCACCCGTTCCCGTTCGCTGGCCCAGATGGCGACCGGCAGCGTCCAGGCCAGCGCAATCAGATAGGCCGCGAGCAGCCGGAGCATCGAGGCGCCCACGGCCAGGGGAATCTCGCCCGCCTCCGCCGGCAGCGGTTGCCGCAACAACGTGATGACCGCCATGCCAATTTTGATCACCGCCCAACCGAGCAGCAGGCCGACGGCGCCGCCGAACACCCACTGCAAAGTCAGCCGGCGCCACGACGGCCCCGCCTCCGGAATGGGGGGCTTCGGCGTCGCATCCCGCCGTCCGGGCCATGGCATCATCCGGGCGACCTTCATAACCCTGCGCAGCGCCCGGCGAAGCAGCCGGCTGGTGCGGCGGGCCACTGGGGAACGGCTCCACCACTGGATCATGAACGATTCCTGTCTCGGCATGGCGGTGGCGGCCTGCCCATAGGGGAATTTCGTCGCCCAGATCGACAGCGGCCGCCAGAGCAAGAACTCCATCAGGATGACGATGCAGAGCAGGACCGCAATCCCCCACATCAGCAGGTCGGTCCGCCCGGCCTCCGCGGCGTTGACGAGATAACTGCCAAGACCGGGTAATTCATATTGGAGCGGTCCCATGGCGATGATTTCGCACGCAATCAAAAAATACCAGCCGTTCGACCAGGAGGCGATACTGTTGTAGATCAATCGCGGCAGGCAGGCCGGCCAGTAGACCCGGCGAAAACGCAGCCAGCCCCGTACGCCGTAGGCGTGCGCTGCCTCCGCTGCCTCCTGGGGCAGCGTGCTCCAGGTTTCATAGACACCGAACACAATGTTCCACACCTGCACGGTGAAGATCAAAAAGATGCTGGCCAGCTCCACGCCGATCCGTTCGCCCTGGGCCATGTTGATGAAAATGAAGACCGCGGCCGGGAAAAAGCCCAGCACCGGCACCGATTGCAGCACATCGAGAATCGGCAACAGCAGCCGTTCGGCCCAGCGCTTCGAAATCGCCAGATAGGCAACGCTCAACGAAAAGAGCAGCGCCGCCAGATAGGCGATCGCCATGCGGGTAAAAGAAGAGAGGGCGGCGGCCGGCAGCGCGGCCAGGTCGACCGGCACCGTCAGCCGGGGCAGCCGGAGACGGGCCAGATCCACCCCTTCGGCATAGAAAAAGATGACCAGCAGGAGCACCAGCCCGCAGCCGGCGGCGTAGGTGACGGCCTGCCGCCACGACCGCTGCCGTGATCGTTGAAACCAACGCACCATGCTCCGTCTCCAGTTCCTGAACCGCGGCCAGTGTAGCACGGATGGCCGGTCCGACGGCAACCCTCCGTCGATTGGGTAGTGGGTCAGTTTCATGGTTTCAGCGGTGCAAAAATGGGGACACGTCCCAATTATCGTTCTTAACGCGCAGAAACGAGGATAATTGGGACGTGTCCCTATTTTTGAACCATGCCCATGTGAAACTGACCCACTACCGTCAATTGACACCCGCGCGAACAGCGGGCTATAGTGACGGCGACGTGAACCATCGACCGACAACTTCAGTCATCGCCCTGACGCTCCT
>CAZJRH010000063.1:0-2681 GCA_964548215.1 uncultured Nitrospirota bacterium | reverse complement strand
GCGCCTGGTCGAGCCGCTCGCCGCCAATTTGACCAAAAAGGAGCAGCTGCTAAAATCAACCATTGAAGCCTACGTGCAGGCAGCCGGGTATAATATAAGTGAAGTGACGACCACGGCGACCTTCGAGACGGGGCGGCTGTTTGAGGCGTATCGGACGGCATTGTTGCAGTCGGAGCGGCCCAAAGCGTTGACACCGGAACAATTGGAGGAGTATAACTTCCTGCTTGAAGAACAGGCCGCGCCGTACGAGGAGCGCGCGATCGCAGCGTACGAGGCGAACGTCCGGCGCACCCAGCAACAGGCCATTTACACACCGTCGGTGCAGGACAGTTATGCGCGCCTGGCGGAGTTGCTGCCCGCCCGCTATCGCCGGCAGGAACAGGCTGAGGTCGTCACTCAGCCGGCGCCCTCACCCGCCGCCACCAAACAACCATGACCATGCCCCCGACCTCTTACATGTCCGTCCTCTGCCGGCTGATGGCCGTCGCGCTCGTCATCGGCGGGTTGTGGGGCTGCGCCTCCTCGGACGGCCAAGCAAAAAAATCGACCGTCGCGACCACGACCTCATTGGCCCGCGCGCTCCCGTCGATGGGCACGACCGGCCCACCCTCCGGAGAACCAGCCGCCCGGCCGCCCAATCGGGAGGAGGGCGCCCGCCTGTTCCGTCTGGCGATGCAGCAATTTTCGCAACAGAAAAACCCCGATCAGGCCGTGCGCCTGTTTGAGCAATCGGCGGAGGCGGACCCGACACAACCCGCCACGCACAACAATCTGGGCATCCTCTACAAACAAACCGGTCAACTGGACAAGGCCGTCGCCGCCTACCAGCAGGCCATCGCGCGGCAGGCCGATTATCCGGAGGCCTATTACAATTTGGCGCTGGCCCACCGCGCCCGTGGCGAATTCAAGCAAGCCGAAGCGGCCTACCTGAAAGCGCTGACCTTCAACGATCAATTTACAGACGCCCGGTACAACCTCGGCATTCTCTATGATCTGTATCTCGCCCAACCCGCCAAGGCGCTGGAGCAATACCGAGCCTATCTTCGCCTGAGCGGCCCCCGCACCGAGGAGGTGTCGCGATGGGCTGCCGCACTGGAGCGGCTGGTGCCCCAGGAACCGCCGGCCGCCCCCCAACAAGCGCCCGCCTCGGCGCCGCCGGCCCAAGCGCCGGCCGCCACACCGTCGCGCGGGGCCGCCCTCGCCGAACCGGAGAGCGTGACCCGATGAGCCACCCGTCACTGCTCATGCTGGTCATGATCGGCCTGCTGAGCCTCGCGGCCGATCCGTCATCGGCCGCCACACCCAGCGCCCCGCCGCAACCTTCCGCCGCCGACAAATCGGAGGAGAGGGAACCGGCCCACCGGGTGCTCCTGTTGGGGGCCACCATTTTCGGCACGGTCGCCGCGCCCAACGCCACCTATGACATCCCCTGGCAGGAGCCGTTTCTCTTGGGCCGGGGGGCCACCGAACTGGACCGGAATTTTCTGAAGGAGATTTTCAAACCCGTCGATCGGGAAGAGTTTCTTAAAACGGTGCCGGCGACGACGTCCCCCTGATCCGGGCGGCGTCGCGACGTAACAAGAGAGGAGCGTCAATGAATCTGGTTAATACCATCGTCAAATTTTTCCAAGAGGGCGGCTTCTTCATGTACCCCGTCCTGCTGGTCGCCGCGCTGGGCACCGCCGTGGTGATTGAACGGTTGATTTACATCTCACGGGCGACCATGAACGGCGAACCGCTCTGGCAGCAGATCCGCGGCCAACTGGCGGCGGGACGCGTCGATGACGCGATCAAAGCCTGCCAGGGGAGGTCACAGCCGCTGCCGCACGTGCTGCTGGCGGGGCTCAAGGCGGTCAAGACGGGCGAGCCGCGCGAATCGCTGCAGCACACGATGGAGGAGGCCATGCTCGACGTGCTGCCCCCGCTCGAGCGCCGCACGCCCTACCTGCCGATCCTGGCCAACGTGGCCACGCTGCTGGGGCTTTTAGGCACGATCATCGGCGTGATCGAGGCGTTCGCCGCCGTCTCCGTGGCGGACCCGTCGCAGAAATCGGTGCTGCTGGCCAGCGGCATTTCCACCGCGCTGAACATGACGGCCTTCGGCCTGATCGTCGCGATTCCGCTGATCCTCATTTACTCCTACATGCAGGCGCAGACGACGAAAATTATCGACTCCTTGGACCAATATTCCACCAAACTGACCAATCTGTACACGAGCCGTTCGACCGCCCCGGTGGCCGAGCGGAATCGGGAAAAAGATCATGTTGCCGCGAACCCGAAGGCGTAAACACGCCGAATCGACCGACATCGACCTGGCGCCCTACATGAATTTGTTGGTCGTCCTGGCGCCGTTTTTGCTTGTCACGGCCGTGTTCACCCGGCTCGCGGCGTTGGAGATTTATCTGCCGCAGCCGACGGCCGCCGAAGCGGCCGCGGGCAAACCGCCCGCGACGCCGCCGGAGGAATCGCTGTTGTTGACCATCTCGATCGGCGAGCAGGGCATTCTCGTGGCCAACGGCGCGCAGTTGATCACGTTGATCCAGCCGACGCCGAAGGGGTACGACCTGCCGGCGCTCTCCTCGGCCCTGCAGCAGATCAAGGCCCGCTACCCGGCGGTCGAGAACGCCGTGATCCTCAGCAAGGGCAACATCGCCTATGACACGCTGGTGCAGGTGATGGAC
>CAZJRH010000062.1:0-4294 GCA_964548215.1 uncultured Nitrospirota bacterium | reverse complement strand
CAACGCGGCGACCGGGTGGCGCTGGTCGGCCCCAACGGCGCCGGCAAATCGACGCTCTTGAAAATGCTGACCGGCGTGTTAACACCCGACACTGGCACGCGGACGCTGGGCCACAACGTCACCACGGCCTACTATGCCCAGCATCAGTTGGAGGCGCTCACGCCCGGCCACACCCTCCTGGACGAAATCACAACCGCCGCCCCGATGGCCGAGCAAACCTTTCTGCGGGCCATTCTGGGCGCCTTTCTGTTTTCCGGCGACGACGCGAAGAAAAAAGTGGCCATCCTCTCCGGCGGCGAGAAAAGCCGCCTGGCCCTGGCGAAGATGCTGGTGCAACCGGCCAATCTGATCCTGATGGACGAGCCCACCAACCATCTCGACATTCCGTCGCGCGACGCCCTGGAGACGGCCCTGCACCAATTCTCCGGCACGCTCGTCTTCATCACGCACGACCGCCATTTCATCCAATCGGTGGCCAATCAGATTATTGAAGTGGACGCGGGCCGGATCATCCGCTATCCAGGCTCGTACGATTATTATCTCTACAAGAAAGCGCTCGAATCGGATCGTCTGGCCTCCAAGCCGGCGGCGCCGCCCTCCGGCGCCAATGCGGAGGCCGCCACGCGCACGGCCCGAAAAACCAAAGAACAAAAACGGCAGGAGGCTGAAATCCGCAACCGGCGCCACCAGACGTTGCAACCGATCAAAGCGCGGCTACAGGAGGTCGAACGGGAACTGGCCGGGAAGGAGGCCCGCCATCAGGTACTGACCGGGCAATTAGCTTCGCCGGAATTTTATCAGCAGCCCAACTTTCATAACTTGGTGCAGGAACATGCGCGGCTGGGCCGGGAAATCGGCGCCCTGACAACCGAGTGGGAACGGCTGGCGGGTCAGATTGAGCAGGCCGAGAAAGCCGGCTGACATCCCCAGAGCGAAAATTGCCTGTTGTATCACGGCCTTGGATACGGTACACTGTGCCGCAGCACTGTATCCGAGGAGCCTTCATGACCCCAACGAACACCGTCGGCAAGGAAATGCGCGCGGCTTGCTCTTCCTGTAAGCGGCCACAAATTCATGTTATTACAGCAGTTTCTGGAAAGAAAATCGACAGCATTCAGTGCAAAGTCTGCGGAAAATCACGCCGCTATCGCTCGACCGATTCTGGAGTGCCCTCCAAGCGGCGCCGGCTTGAAGCCGCCGCCGTCATCCCCCCGGAAGAAATCTGGAAAAAATTAATGGCCGCGACGGCGTCAAAAAAGACCATTACCTACGCGTTTGACAAGAAATACCAGGTCAACGATCTGATCAACCACGACACATTCGGACTGGGCGTCGTGACGAAGCTGCCCACCGGCGACAAAGCGCGTGTGGCGTTCAAAGAAGGCGAGCTGTTGTTGATTTGTAATCGGTGATTCTGTAGGGGCGGGTTTCAAACCCGCCCCTACCTATCTTTCAACCGGCGCAGACGAATCACTGCTCCAATCTGACCACGACCCGCCGTAGTTCTTCACGTTCTTGACGCCGGCCTCCACCATTAGTGAATAGAGCCAGGCGCTCCTCACGCCGCCGGCGCAATAGACCACATATTCCCGTTTGCCGTCGATTTGCTGTTGTTTCAGCGCGTCCATGATCGCGTCCGCCGGTTTGATCGAACCATCCGCGTTGTAAAAACCGTTCCACGGAATATTGACCGCGCCGGGCACGCGGCCCCCCGCCACTTCCCGGGGACTGCGCGCGTCGATAATGGCCAGATCGGGTTCCTTGGCCGCCACGCGCCGCTTCAACTCCACCCGTTCCATCAACAGTTCCGGCCGCAACGCAACAGTAAACACCGCCGGCGTGACGCTCCGCGCCCGGCCCCGCTCGATCGGCCGCCCCTCTTTCTGCCACTTGGTCCAGCCGCCGTTGAGGATCGAGACATTCCGGTGGCCCAGATGGCTCAACATCCAGTAGAACCGCCCATCCTCGCCGTAGCAGGAGACGGGATCGGAATAGCACACCACGCGGCTCTGCGGGCCGATGCCCAGCGCGCCGACTTTTTCGGCCAGCACATCGACGTCCGGATTTAGAATGCCCTTGGAGTCGGCGCGGGGATCGCTGAAGGCCTTCCAATCGACGCTGAGCGCGCCGGGAATATGCGAGACGATGAAATTCATCGTGGGCCGGGCGTCAAGAATGACGACCTCCTCACGGCTCAATTCGGCCGCCAGGGCCTCCGTCGAGATAAACCGTTCGCTCATGAGAGTCCTCCATGTCCCATCTCCCCGTCCCCGCACGGCGGCGCATCGGCCGCATGCGCCCCCGGTTCCACCGCCGCCGCGGCCACCATCGGCCGATGGGTCGTCAGCGGCATCGCCTCCTCGTAAATCGTGAAGGCGTACGGCTTTTCCTCGGTCAGCCCATATTTGGTCCTCAACAGCCGGTTGGCCTTGTCCGTCATGATATGGTACGACACCTTCGCATGGATCGTCATGCCCTCGGCCCGAGCCGGTTCGGGCATGCGGACGGTCAATAAGAGATCGCGGCTTTCCAGCGGGCGGATGCGGTTCTCGTAGATTTCAATGATGACCGGCCGCCAGATGATCCAGCGGCTGATCGTGTGAGTCTCCCGCTCCACCACGCGGCCGGCGCGGTCGCGCAGCTCCAGTTCGACAGAAAAGTAACGATCGGGATCGCCGGTGGGGATCGCGTGGCCGGCGCCGCCATTGGTCAGCCGCAATTGGAACGTCACCTTCTCGCCCGCGCGCGCCGCTTGGGCCGGCGGAATCAGCTCCGACTGCAGCGCGCGCTTGATCATCTCGGGGTCATGGCCGCCGCGCCACAGGTGGCGGCGCCCCTTTCTGACCGGCCCGCCGACCGCCATTTGCCGCTCGACTTCGGGCATATGGCACGTCTGGCAGATATAGCCCCGCTTGGCGTAGGGGCCGTCTTCGAACTCAAAAAAGGTCGCGCAGGGGCCGCCGTCATAGAACTGCAACGGCCCCGACTCCACCTGGTGGCAGGTGTAGCAGATGCTCGTGCTGCGGAAGCGCGGATCATACCGCGTGGGATGAGGCGCGACCGCATCGTCATGCGGACCGAGAATCACGCCGTCCCGGACGTGGCAACCCGCGCAGGAAACGCCCTCGCGCTGAAATTCCGGGTCGAAGTGCGGATTCGGCTCCGTGATCGGCTGTTCCGGGTCGCCATGCTTCAGCCCCTTGATCAGCAGCGGCTGCTGATTTTCAAGCGGCGCGTGACAGTTCAGGCAGACCCAGATGTGCTCATCCTTGCGCCAGTAGGCCTGGAAAAATGGGTCGACGTAGGCTTGGGCGTGGATGGAGCTTTTCCATTCCTCATAGATCGCCGGATGACATTCACCACAGGCTTCGGCCCGGATGCTGGTGAGCCCGGCCGGCACCTGCTGGTTGGGAACGGCATGCCGGTAATCGTCGCGCAGGCCGAAGATCAGGATGCCCCTGGCCTGATTCAGATAGAGGACGCCGAACAGCAGCGCCAGCCCGATGACCATCCACCAGCGCCGGCGTCGCCGGCCCTGCGGCGGCTGCGCATTCGTCATGCGGGGAGTATACTGATCGACGATCGGGATCGGCAAGTGGGCCAATCGCCCCTCGACAATTCACGGCGGCATGGTAGAATGAATGACATGAATACGCAGGGGCCTCATTCATCATGATTCGCGCAGGCGTCGGCCATTCCACCCAGACCGAATCGGTCGAGGCCGCCATCGAGGCGGCGAAAATGGCCATGGGCCGCCTAGGCCACAAACGCGCCGACCTGGCCATTGTCTTCGCAACCGCCTCCCATCAAGCCGCCTATCCGCCCCTGCTCCACGCCATCCGCCAGACCACCAAAACCGACCATCTGGTCGGCTGCAGCGCCTATGGCGTGATGACGACCGACGTGGAATTGGAACTGACGCCGGCCGTGGCCGTCATGGTGATCGCGTCCGACGAGCTGCAAGTAACGCCCTTTTGCTTTCATCATTTGCAGGAACGCAACGAAGCGGTGGGACGGGCGATCGGCCGGCTCTTGCGCCATGCCAACGGCCCCGGCCCGGTCAAACCCGCCCGTCAGAAACGTGGCGCCGCCCGCCAGGCGGAGCGCCCGGGCGCGCACACCACCGTTGATCCGATGCCCGTGCTGGAACATATGGAGCAGACCCAGCCGCTGGTCATGCTCTTTCCCGACACCTTCTCCATGCAGCCGACGATGCTCTTTCGCGGCATCCACCACGAGGCTGCCCATCTTCCGGCGGACCTTGTCGGTCAGCACCGGCGACGGCGACTCCTCG
>CAZJRH010000061.1:0-7240 GCA_964548215.1 uncultured Nitrospirota bacterium | reverse complement strand
CGGCCGACCGGATGGCGTCGGGGTCCGTCCCCTCCATCGCTTTCTTGGTCGCGGCGATCTGCTCATGGATCGAGCTTCGCTCGCTGGCGCCGAGTTTGTCACCCATTTCGCCGAGTGATTTCTCGACATTGTACACCAGCGTGTCGGCCTCGTTGCGCGCCTCGATCAAGGCTCTCTTCTTTTTATCATCCTCGGCGTGGGTTTGGGCCTCCCGGACCAGCTTCTCGATCTCCTCCTTGCTGAGGCCGCTCGAGGCGGTGATGCGGATCGATTGCTCCTTGCCGGTGGCCACATCCTTGGCCGAGACGTGCACGATGCCGTTGGCGTCGATGTCGAACGTCACCTCGACCTGCGGCACGCCCCGCGGCGCGGGCGGAAGGCCGACCAGGTCAAATTGGCCGAGCAGTTTATTGTCGGTCGCCATTTCCCGTTCACCCTGGAAGACCCGCACCGTGACGGCCGTCTGATTGTCGGCGGCGGTCGAGAAGGTCTGGCTCTTCTTGGTCGGAACGGTGGTGTTGCGTTCGATCAGCTTCGTGAACACCCCGCCCAGGGTTTCGATGCCCAGCGACAGCGGCGTGACGTCCAGCAGCAGCACGTCCTTGACCTCGCCCTTGAGCACGGCGCCCTGGATGCCGGCGCCGATGGCCACGACCTCGTCCGGGTTCACGCCCTTGTGCGGTTCCTTGCCGAAGAATTCCTTCACGACCTGCTGGATCTTGGGCATGCGGGTCATGCCGCCGACCAGCACCACCTCGTGAATCTCCTTGGCGGAGACGCCGGCGTCCGAGAGGGCCCGGCGGCATGGTTCGATCGTCCGCTGCACGAGGTCGTCGACCAGCTGCTCCAGCTTGGCCCGGCTCAGCTTGACGACCAGGTGCTTGGGCCCGTTGGCGTCGGCCGTGATAAAGGGCAGGTTGATCTCGGTTTCCATGGACGAGGAGAGTTCGATCTTGGCTTTTTCGGCCGCTTCCTTCAGCCGCTGCAGCGCCATTTTGTCATTTCTCAGGTCGATGCCCTGGTCCTTTTTGAATTCGCCGGTCAGCCAGTCGATGATGCGGACGTCGAAATCGTCCCCGCCGAGGAAGGTGTCGCCGTTGGTCGATTTCACTTCAAACACGCCGTCGCCGATCTCCAGAATCGAGACGTCGAACGTGCCGCCGCCGAGGTCGTACACGGCGATCCGTTCGTCCTTTTTCTTGTCCAGGCCGTAGGCGAGCGCGGCGGCCGTCGGCTCGTTGATGATCCGTAGCACGTTCAGGCCCGCGATTTGCCCGGCGTCCTTGGTGGCCTGCCGCTGGCTGTCGTCGAAATAGGCGGGCACGGTGACGACCGCTTCGGAGACCTTCTCGCCCAAATGGTCTTCCGCCGTCTGCCGCATTTTTTGCAGAATCATGGCGGAGATTTCCGGCGGCGTGTAGATTTTGCCGCGGATCTCGACGCAGGCGTCGCCGTTGGGCCCTTCGACGATCTTGTACGGCAGGCGCTTCCGGGCCTCCTCGACTTCCTTGCTGCGGAACTTCCGCCCCATCAGCCGCTTGATCGAGAAAATGGTGTTTTCCGGGTTGGTGATCGCCTGTCGCTTGGCGATCTGGCCGACCAGCCGCTCGCCCTTGTCGGTGAAGCCCACCACCGAGGGGGTCGTGCGGCCGCCTTCCGAGTTGGGGATCACGACGGGTTCGCCGCCGCTGATGGTGGCGACGCAGGAATTCGTCGTGCCCAGATCAATGCCGATGACTTTACCCATGGTCGTCTTCCTCCCTAATCACGCTGTTCATGTTGCGTATTTGTCATGTTGCCTATGAGGTCTGATCATGTGTGCGCTGCGCGCGGCGGGAACGGTGCGCCCCACGCGCCGCCGCATCGTCCGTCCCGTCCCCTGCCACGGGCCCCGGTTTGGCGACCGTGACCAGCGCCGGCCGGAGCAACCGGCCGTTCATCACATAGCCCCGCTGCGCTTCTTCGATGACCGTGCCTTCTTCCGCGTCATCCGTTTCCCGCTGGGCGATCGCCTGATGGAATTCCGGATTGAAGGGCGCGCCCACGCTGTCGATCGGCGTGACGCCCGCGCGGGCCAGCAGATCATGCGCCTGCTTCAGAACCAGCGCCCAGCCCTCCACCACGGCCGGCGGCGCCTGGCTCTCCCTGGCGTGGCGCAGCGCGCGGTCCATGTTATCGATGATCGGCAGCCATTCCTTCAAAAATTCCTCGTTGGCGAATTGCTGATACTGGTCCCGCTCTTTGGCCGTCCGCTTTTTATAATTGTCGAATTCGGCCAAGAGCCGCATATATTTGTCAAAGAGGTCTTCGTATTCCCGGGTCTTTGCCTCCAGCTCGGCCCGCGCGGCCAAGCCGTCCGTCGGCTCGGTGTCGGGCCGGGCGGCTTCTTCCTCCCGCTCGGAGTCCGGCGCGGTCATCGGCCCGGGCCCTCCCGCCGCTCTTCGAAGAAATGGCTGAGCTGCCGCGAGATCGCCTGGACCACCGGAATGACGGTGGAATAGTCCATCCGCGTGGGGCCGATGACGCCGACGCTGCCGATCGGCCGGCCGTCGCACTCGTAGGTCGACGCGACCAGGCTGCAGGTGCGGGTGCCCAGCGCGGAGTTCTCGGACCCGATGTAGACCTGCACGCCCGGGGTCTGGGCGCAGTGCTCCAGCACTTTCAGGAGCTGGTACTTTTCCTCGAAGGCTTTGAACAGCCGCTTCATCTCGTCAAAATCGTCGAAATTGGCCTGCGTCAGAATGTTGGCCGCACCCTCCAGGTAGAGCTCGCCGTCCGCCGCGGTGTCGATCGCCCGTTTGCCCAGTTGCAGCGCCTGGCGCAGCAGGGAATCGTAGCGTTCCTTGACGTCCTGCATCTCCTGCAGAATCTGTGATTTGACCGTGTGCAGCGGCAGGCCGGCAAACCGTTGATTCAAGTATTTCGACATGGCGCTCAGTTCATTCACGGTGACGTCGCGATCCACCTCAAAGAGCGTCTGGTGCAGCAACCCTTCTTCTGACACGAAGACGGCCAGTACCTGACGGGGCCGGAGGCCGACGAACTCAATCTGCTTGAACGTCCGCTGCACCAGCCTGGGCGCCGACGCCACGCCGGCGTAATTGGTCATATCGGACAGCAGGCGCGACGCGTTTTGCAGCACGTCGGCTGTGCCGTCCGGCCGCTTGGGCCATTCGATCGGCTTGGCCGGCGGTTCCAGCATCTCGTGCAGTAATTGATCGACGTAGAACCGATACCCCTTATCGGTCGGGATCCGGCCGGCCGAGGTATGCGGATGCGTCAGGTAGCCCAGGGCTTCCAGGTCCGCCATGACGTTGCGAATGGTGGCCGGACTCAGGCCGGTTTCGCCCAATTCAGTGACGGTTCGGGAGCCGATGGGCACACCCAGACGAATATGATAGACCACAACGGAATTGAGCACGTATTTAGATCGGTTGTTGAGTGTGTCCATCATCGCATCCGTCAATTCAATCTAACTAATTGTTTTTTAAGCTTTTACTAGATTATTGCCCGTCATTGCCGAGCCGGACATTAGCACTCATAACAACTGAGTGCTAAAGCCACGATAACAACTTTTACACTCCAGTGTCAAGATCGTTATGAGCGGGATTTCTTGGGGTTTAATGCATAGAGCAACTTCAACCCTTCCAGCGTCAGGGTAGGGCAGACCTCTTCGATTTCAGGGCATTCCGGCGCAATGAGCGACGCCAAGCCGCCGGTGGCGATGACCCGGGCTTTTTTGGCGCCGCCCGGCGCAAGTTCAGCCTGCGTGCGCCGGATCAAGGTGCCGGCCAGTCCGGCAAAACCGATCAGGATGCCGGCTTGCAGCCCGGCCACGGTGTTTTTTCCGATCACCTGGGCGGGGCGGACCAGATCGATTCGGGGCAGCTTGGCGGCCCGTTGGAACAGCGCTTCGGCTGCGATCATGATGCCCGGCGCAATGGCGCCGCCCACATATTCTCCCGTGCCGGTCACGGCGCAGATGGTCGTCGCCGTCCCGAAATCGACGATGATGACGGGGCCGCCGTAGCGGGCATAGGCTGCCGCGGCATTGACCAGGCGGTCGGCGCCCAGCTCCGTGGGTACGTCGATGCGCAGTGTCAGGCCGGTTTTGAGCGTGTGATCGACTTCCAGCGGTTCGACGTTGGCCACACGGCGCGAGAGCTCGGCGATGACGGGGGTCAGCGGGGGCACGACGCTCGAGAAAATCAGTCCGGAGATTTTTTTCGGTTCGAAGCCCTGGCCCCGCAGCAGGTCGTTGAAGAGCGCCGCATACTCGTCCGCCGTCCGGTGATGGTGCGTGGCGATCCGCCACTGGGCGCGCAGTTGCTCCTGCTCGAACAGCCCGATGACGATATTGGTGTTGCCGACGTCAATGGCGCACAGCATTCACGCTCCCGGGGGTTGGGCGGCCGGACGGCGCGGCCGCAGGTGCAGGGTGTCGTCGACCGTCACGCGGCTGATGGAGCCGTCCCCGTGGCGTAGCGTCAGACGGCCGGCGCGGTCCACCGCCTCGGCCCGTCCGTCGAGCGGCCCGTCGGCCGTGCTGACCAGCACCAGTTGCTGCAGCGTCAGGCAACTGCGGCTCCAGGCCGCCATCAGGGCCGCGCTGCCGTCGCGGCACAGGCGGCGATAGCCGTCGTCGAAGCGGTTGAGCAGCGCGGCCAGCAGCCGCGACCGGCTGACCAGGCGGCCCCGTTCGGTCTGCAGCGAGGAGGCGATCTCCCGCAGCGGAAGCGGCATGACCCGGCGGGGCCAGTTGACGTTGAGGCCGATGCCGACCACGGCCAGCAGGGTTCGCGTCCCTTGCCGCCGGGTTTCCACCAGGACTCCGCCGATCTTGCGCTCATGGATGAGCAGGTCATTGGGCCATTTCGTCTGCGCGGCCAGGCCGGTCACGTCCCGAATGGCGTCTCGCGCGGCGACCGCGGCCAGAAAGGGCAGGGCGGCGGTGACGGCCGAGGGCAGGGGCGGCCGGAGCAGGATCGACAGATAGAGATTCCGGCCGGGCGGCGAATGCCAGAGGCGCCCCCGCCGGCCGTGTCCCGCGCGCTGCGAGTCGGCGGCGATGACCGTGCCGTCCGGCGCGCCGGCGGCCGCGGCGTCGAACGCCGCCGTATTGGTCGAGTCGATTGAGGAATGCAGATCGATCCGTGAGGCGATCCGGCGGGTCGTCAACTGCGACCGGGAGACGGTCAGCGGAGCGTGTGCGGCGCGGCGGATCATGCGGCGGTCAACTCAAGGCTGAGGTCGAGGGCCGGCGCGGAATGAGTGAGCGCGCCGATGGAGACGGCGTTGACGCCCGTCGCGGCCACGTCGCGCACGTTCGCGAGCGTCACGCCGCCGGAGGCTTCAAGAAAGGCCCGGCCGGCGACCGACTTCACCGCGGCGCGCAATCGGGCCGGACTCATATTGTCGAGCAGCAGGGCGTCGGCGCCGGCGTTCACGGCGGCCTCCACCTGCGCCTGCGTGGTGACTTCCACCTCGATCATGCGGCGCGGGGCGCGGCGCTTCGCCCGGCGGACGGCCTCGGCCGGCGAACCGGCGAGCGCCAGATGGTTGTCCTTGATCAGGATGCCGTCGAACAGGCCGAAGCGGTGGTTGCGGCCGCCGCCGGTCCGGACGGCATACTTTTCCAGTTGCCGGAGGCCGGGCGTGGTTTTTCTCGTATCGAGGATCAGTATCTTCGCGCCCTTGACCGCTTCCACGAACTGCGCGGTCAGCGTGGCGATGCCGCAGAGGCGCTGCAGAAAATTGAGCGCCACCCGCTCGGCCCGCAGAATCGACCGGCCGTCGCCGCGGATGGAGGCCAGCGCCGTGCCGGGTTTGATCCGCCCGCCTTCTTTGACGAGCGCGCGGAACGCCAGCCGGGCATCGATCTGCCGGAACGCCTCTTTCGCAACGGGCAGACCGGCCGCGATGCCGGCCTGTGTGGCGGTAATGACCGCCGTGGCGGGCACGGCGTGGGGAAAGAGCGCCCGCGTCGTGATGTCGCCACGTCCGAGATCCTCGGCCAGCGCCAGGGTCACGAGATCACGCACCACTGAGGCCGGCAATTGACGCGGCGCCATCATGCCCCTTCCGCCGGTCCGTTCATCCGCGCCAACTCTTTCAGCACGGTCTCCTTTTCCACCTGGAACTCCCGCCGGCGGTTTTTAATCTTTTCCACCTCCTGGGGCGGGGCCTTGGCAAGAAATTGTGTGTTGGCCAGCGTCTTCTCGTCCCGTTCGAGTTGGGTCGTCAGCTCGCTGAGCCGTTTGACCTTGGTTTCCTTGACGCGATCCCTGGACAATTCCATCGTTTCATCCGGTGGAATGATGAATAGTTCCACCGGCATTCCCCCCGGCAGCATAATCGACCCGCTGAACGTGCGGAGTGGCCGCTCGGCCGGGTAGGTCAACGCGCTGAGTCTGGCGGCTGAAGTGAGAATTTTTTCATTCCTAGCCAGTGTTTGTTTGATGGTCTGGTCGGACAAGAGGATCGCCCCAGGCAATTTTTGTGACGGAGCGATGCCGTGAACCTTGCGCATCTCCCTGAATCCGACGATCAGTTCCTGAATGATGGCAATGTCCCGCTCGGCCACTTCATCGATCAGGGCCGGCTGCGGGTTTGGATAGGGCGCCGCCATCACGCTTTCGCCGGCATGGGGGATGGCCTGCCAGAGTTCCTCCGTGATAAACGGCATGAAGGGGTGGAGCTGGCGCAGGAGCGTTTCGAAGCTTTCCGCCAGCGTGGCCCGCGTCAGGGCCGCCGCCGCGGAGTCCTTCTCCAAGAGGGCCGGTTTCGAAAACTCGATATACCAATCGCAATATTCGTTCCAGGTGAAGTGGTAGAGCCGGTTGGCGGCCTCGTCGAACCGGTAGGTCTGCAGCGCTTCGGTTGTCTCGCCGATGCAACGCTGTAAACGGCTCATGATCCAGCGGTCGGGGAGGGAGCGTTCGGCCACGGGGCGGCCGTCGCGGGGGCCGTCGAGATTCATCAAGGTAAAGCGCGCCGCGTTCCACAGCTTGTTGGCGAAATTCCTGTAGCCGGCGATGCGCTCTTCCGATAGGCGGATGTCGCGCCCCGGCGACGCCATCGCCGCGAGCGTGAAGCGCAGGGCGTCGGTGCCGTATTTATCCATCATGACGAGCGGGTCGATGACGTTGCCCTTCGATTTGCTCATCTTCTGCCCTTCGGCGTCGCGTACCAGGGCGTGAATGTAGACATTGCGAAACGGGACGTCGCCCATGAACTTGAG
>CAZJRH010000060.1:0-4005 GCA_964548215.1 uncultured Nitrospirota bacterium | reverse complement strand
AGGCGCTGATCCCGATCAAGCTGCTGGCCTTCGGCCGCGCGGTCAACCTGACGACCGGCCTGCCCTTCGTGCGCACCTCCGTCGATCATGGCACCGCGTACGACATTGCGGGCAAGGGCGTGGCCGATCCCGGCAGTTTGCTCGAAGCACTCGAGCTCGCGGCGACGCTGGCCAAGAGGCAAAGGCGGATTAAGGATTAATGACAAGCCGAGCATCGGTTTGACATGCGAGTCATGACCAACGTGCGTACGGCGATGGGGGTTATCAGGGGGAGCTGAGACAGCTCCCCCTGATTAAAATCTATTAAAAAGCCGCGATATAGTCAGCATTTTTTAATCAATCAGGGAGTCTGCCGCCGGATCGTCGAGCTGGCTGAATTGTCGCCCGACGATCGAGTGGTCGAGATCGGTCCGGGGCGCGGCGCGCTGACGGCACACCTGATCGACCGTGCGGGCGAGCTCTGGCTGATCGAGCTCGATCCGGCGCTGCTCGGACCGCTGCGGGAAAAATTTGCCGGACGCGACCGCCTGCACCTGATCCACGCTGACGCCATGCGTTTTCCATTCAGCCAAATTCCGGCGCCGTTCAAAGTCGTCGCCAATCTGCCCTACGCCGTTGCCAGTCCCCTGCTGATCCATCTGCTGGAGGTCCGCCGGTCGATCTCGCGCATGGTGTTGATGTTTCAACGCGAGGTCGCCGAACGATTGACCGCCGAGCCGGGCAGCCGCCGGTACGGGCTGCTGACCGTGCTCGCCCGGCTCTACGCCGACGTCACGTTGGAACTGATCGTGTCGCCGGGCAGTTTTCGGCCCCCGCCCAAGGTGGAATCGGCCGTCGTCACGGTGATGCCCCGCACCGAGCCGCGCATTCCGCTCGATGAGGAAGCGCAGTTTTTGAGACTGGTCCGCCGGGGTTTCGCCCATCGGCGAAAAACGCTGCTCAACAACCTGCGCCACAGCGCCCTGCCGGACGGCCCCAAACCCCTGACGGCCGAGCAGGCCGTGGTCCTCCTGCGTCGCGCCGATATTGATCCGGTCCGCCGGCCCGAAACGCTCGGTATCGAGGACTGGGCCCGGCTCAGCCGGGCCTGTTCAGCGCTTGGCCTGATGGTGTGAATATGCTAGGATACGCTCCATGCACAAAGTGTTGTGGCGCGAGCTGAAAGGCCTGCTCGTCATCGCCGCGGCCCTGCTGCTGGGGCTCAGTCTCTTCTCCTACCATCCGACTGACCCGTCCCTGATGAGCGCCGCGACCCATCCGGCGACCAAAAATCTCATCGGCCGGCTCGGCGCGTTGACCGCCGACGGCCTGTTTCAATTGATCGGCATCAGCACCTATCTGCTGCCGCTCTTCGGCGGCCTGACCGGCTGGCGCTGGTTCTGGATGCCGGCGTCGAAGATCCCGCGGATGCAGTTGCTCGGCTGGGGTCTGCTGGCCTTCAGCCTGATGCCGCTCGCGGCGATGGTGCTGCCGCGCCTGCCGCTGCTGGCCGAGCGGGCGCCCGTGGAGGGGCAGGCGGGCGGCTGGATCGGCGGACTGCTGGCGCAATGGTCCGATCTTTACGTCGGCCGCTTGGGCGGGCTGATTCTCCTGACCACGCTGCTGCTGGCCGCCGTCATGATGACGACCGCGGCCTCGCTGCCGTCGTTGCTCGCCGCCGTGGGCCGCACAGTCCGGGAATGGACCGGCGAATGGCGCGGCGGAACGCTCATCCGGCGGGAACAGATCAAGCGGTGGCGCCGCGAAGCCATGGTCCGCGCCGCCCGTTTAGCCACCGGCCAGCCGGAACAGCCCAAGATCGTCGAGACGACGCAGCCGCCCAGCGCGCCCAAGGGCGAGCAAAAAAGTTTCGAATTCATGCAGACCTCGTCGAACCGCTACCAATTGCCGCCCTTTTCGCTGCTGTCCGACCCTTCGCCCCACGCCAAGAAAACGAGCCACGACGAGTTGCTGGTTAATTCCCAGTTGCTCGAGAAGCGGCTGCTCGACTTCGGCATCGCCGGCCGGATCGCGCAGGTCCATCCGGGCCCCGTCATCACCATGTACGAGTTCGAGCCGGCGCCCGGCGTGAAGCTGAACCGGATCACGACGCTGGCCGACGATCTGGCTCTGGCCATGAAGGTGATGCGGGTGCGGATCGTCGCCCCGCTGCCCGGCAAATCGACCATCGGCATCGAGATTCCCAACAGTTACCGCGAAGAGGTCACGCTCAAGGAGATCCTCACCTCGGCCCCGTTTGAAGCGGCCCGCTCCAAGCTGACGCTGGCCGTCGGCAAGGACACGATCGGCGCACCGACGGTGACCGACCTGGCCGCCATGCCCCATCTGCTCATCGCCGGCGCCACCGGCTCGGGCAAAAGCATGGCGCTCAACACAATGATCCTCAGCCTGCTCTTTTCGGCCCGCCCCGACGAAGTCAAATTCCTCATGATCGACCCCAAACTGCTGGAGCTGTCGGCCTACGACGGCATCCCGCACCTGCTCGCGCCCGTTGTCGTCAGCCCGAAGGATGCCGCCAGCGCGCTGCAACAGGTGGTCACGGAAATGCAGCGGCGCTACCGGCTGCTGGCCGAACGGGGCACCCGGAACGTCGAGAGTTACAATAAGAGCCTCGGCGCCGTCGCCGCCGCACCGGAAGGTAAAGACGCGGCCGGTGAGACGAAAAACGGCGGCGGCAAAGCGGAGGCGGCGGCCGCGGCCGATGCGGACGCGCCAGGCCCGCTCCCCTACATCGTCGTCATCATCGATGAACTGGCGGATTTAATGATGGTCGCCTCGCACGACGTCGAAGACGCCATCGCCCGCCTGGCGCAGATGGCGCGCGCGGCCGGCATTCACCTGCTCGTCGCCACGCAACGGCCGTCCGTGGACGTGCTGACCGGCGTGATCAAGGCGAATTTCTCCGCGCGGATTTCGTTTCAGGTCTCGTCGAAGGTCGATTCCCGCACCATCCTCGATGCCAACGGGGCCGAGCAACTGGTCGGCAAGGGAGACATGCTCTTCATGATGCCGGGCACCTCATCGCTGAACCGCTACCACGGCGCCTACGTCTCCGAGCAGGAGATCAAGTCGGTCGTGGATTTCATCAAGAAACAGGCGGCCCCCAACTACACGCTGCAGATCACGTCCGCCGCCGCCACCGACTCGAACACGTCGAGCGAGCGCGACGAACTCTATTCGCAGGCGATCGACATGGTGCTCTCCACCGGCCAGGCCTCCGCATCGATGATCCAGCGTCGGTTCCGCGTCGGCTATCCCCGCGCGGCCCGGATGATCGAGATGATGGAGGAAGACGGCCTCGTCGGCCCGTCCGCGGGCAGCAAGCCGCGGCAGATCATCGGCCGCCGGCCCGCCTCGCCCTCCATGTCGCCGCCGGAATAATCCCCCGGGAGACTCTCCATGCGCCAGACGCCTTCTTCGCTACCCACGTTGATTCATTCTCGTCTGTTGATCGGCGCCCTCCTGCTGGCAGGGGTCGCCGGCCTCCCGCCAGCCGGCCGCGCGGCGGCGCCGGACGTTGCCGACATCGTCGGGAAAATCGAGACCGCCCACCGCAATGCGCAGGATCTGCAAAGCGCCTTCACGCAATCCACGCTGTACGAGGGCTTTCCGGCGCCGGCGCTCTCGAAAGGCCGGCTCCTGATCCGGCGGCCGGACCAGATGCGTTGGGATTACCGCGAGCCGAGCACACACCAGATTTACGTCAATGGCGACGAGGTGATCTACCTCGTCCCGGAGCACCGGCAGGCGATCCGGAGCACGATGGACCGCGAGGTGCAATCACCCGTGCCGTTGCTGCTGCTGGCCGGCGCCGCGCGGCTGTCCGAGCAATTCACCATCGACTGGGAAGGCCCGCCGGGCGCGGCCGACGGACGCTACCGGTTGCGGCTCACCGGCAAAAGCGCGGCGGCCCGGATCGCGCCGCTCACCATCGAAGCCGACGCGAAGGACTTTTTAATCCGGCGGGTGACGCTCCACGACCCGAGCGGCGCCCGGCCGATCCTC
>CAZJRH010000059.1:0-10725 GCA_964548215.1 uncultured Nitrospirota bacterium | reverse complement strand
GATGCATCTTGTCGCGCGCCATCCCGATTCGGTGGCGGCGATTTTTCCCTCGGATCATTTCATCGCGGACGAGGCGCTGTTCATGAGCTATGTTGATCTGGCCTGCCGGACGGTCGAGTGGGATCCGAACCAACTGGTACTTCTGGGCGTGGAGCCGAACGTGCCGGAGCCGGACTACGGCTATATTCTTCCGGGCCGGCGGGCGACGGATGACGCCGGCGCCGGCGTCAAACGGGTCGCTCGATTTTTTGAAAAACCGCACCCGGTTGATGCCGAGCGGCTGATCCGAGAGGGGGCGTTCTGGAACACCTTTGTGATGGCGGTTCGACCCGACACCCTGCTGAATCTCGTGCGGCGGCTCGCGCCGTGGCTGTATTACGATTTTCTCAGAATCCAGCGGGCGATCGGGACCAGCCGGGAGCAGGCGGTAACGGAGGAGGTCTATCAGACGCTGGAGCCGGTCAATTTTTCCCAAGAGCTGTTGGAGCGCGTCGCCCCGGATGATCCGTTGCAGGTGTCGGTCGTTCCGGTGAGGGGCGTTTTCTGGAGTGATTGGGGATCGGAGCAACGGCTTGTCGCGGATTTGCAAACCATCGGTTTCCCCACGGGGATTGATCGATTCCGGCCCGGCTGGTTTCCGGTCGAATCCGCCGGGACGCCGGCCAAAACGGTGTGAGATGGCGACGAAGAAGAAGGTGAAGCGGACGGGAAAAACCAAGGAGGTGAGACAGATGGCACACATCACAGAGCTGTTGGAGGAACGGACAAGGAAGATCGCGGCCGCCGCGCCGCCGGCCCCTAGCAATGATGCGTTGCGTCAACGAATCGCCGAGTGGGCGTACGGAATCTATCAGGAGCGCGGCCAACATCACGGCCATGATCTGGATGACTGGTTCGAGGCGGAGCGGGTGACCTTGGCTGAAATCGCAGAATAACAATCGTCACCGATGCCCCCACGTCGGCTGGTCCGGCTGATGGCGGGCGTCGAAAGGAGCGCACGTCATGGCAATGGAAAAATCCAAGCAACAGGAAGGCGGAGAGATGACACCCCGGAGAGCGTCGGAACCGACCTCGATGGAGCAGGAAATGGAGCGACTGTTTGACGACATGCTGGGCCGCCCCTGGCGCCGCCTGGGTCTGCCCGATTGGTGGCGGCGGCGGGATTTGGTTCCCCGGCAGCCGGCCATCGAAATTTCGGAAGAAACGGACCAGGTGATCGTCAAAGCGGAAATCCCCGGCCTCAAGAAGGAGGATCTTCAGGTCAATCTCTCCGAGGGGTTGTTGACGATTCGCGGCGAGCGGAAACATGAGGAGGAAAAAAAGGAGAAAGGCTATTTTTACTCCGAACGGTCCTACGGGAGCTTCAGCCGCTCGATTCAACTGCCGACGGAGGTGCAATCCGGCAAGGCCGGCGCCACGTTTAAGGACGGGATTCTTGAGATCCGCCTGCCGAAGACGGAGCAGGCCAGGCAGCGGTCCGTGGCGATCAAGGTGGAATAGGGCGGCGTTCGCGGGTCGGAACGATCACGGCCCGCGTGCATCTGCAGGTTGCGCTGGAGCCGGAGGTCCTGGCCCGGCTCCAAAAAGTCGTGGAGGGCTGCACCGTGCACAATACCCTGGCGCATCCACCGGCCATTTCGGTGCGGATCGAGACGGTGACGCCGTCGCTTGCCAAGAGCCGGTCGGCGGCGGACGATCCATAGGAGGCAGGCCCGGAGCCGGCCCGCCCTCACGGTTCCGGTTTCGACCAACCATGAGGGTGATATCCGCGGCGGTCGCATGCGGGAAAGTCGGGGAGGGGCGCGCTGCCGTGAAGATCCACCGCCTGACAATCGATGACGCGCTGGCGAGTTTCCAGAGCGGCCCCGGCGGGCTGACGCACGAGGAAGCCCGGCGGCGGCTGCTCGAGTTCGGTCCCAATCAGGTCGAGCAACTCCGCGCGGAGCCGCTCGTTCTGAAATTCCTCAAAAGCTTTGCTCATTTTTTTGCCGTCATTCTCTGGGTGGCCGCCGGCCTGGCCTTCTTCGCCGAATGGAGCGATCCTGGCAAGGGCATGGCCACGCTGGGAATCGCCATTATCGGCGTGATCCTGATCAACGGCGGGTTTTCCTTCTGGCAGGAATATCGGGCCGAACAGGCGATCGCGGCCCTGCGACAACTGTTGCCGCATCAGGTCAAGGCGATGCGGGAGGGCGCGTTGATGCAGATTCCCGCCGCCGCGCTGGTCCCCGGGGATCTGGTCGCGCTTGAGGGAGGCGAGGATGTCCCGGCCGACTGCCGGCTGGTCCGGGCGTTCGGCGTTCGGGTCAATAATGCGACGATCACCGGCGAATCGCTCCCGAAAGCGCGCGACGCGCATGCCAGCGCGGAGGACGAGCTGCTCCAGAGCCGGAACATTCTGCTTGCCGGCACCTCGCTGGTCTCCGGCGAGGCGACCGCGCTGGTCTTTGCGACCGGCATGCGCACGGAATTCGGCAAGATCGCCCGCCTGACCCAGGCGGCGGGCGAGCCGCTCTCTCCCTTGCAGAAAGAGATCATCCGCCTGAGCCGGGTGATCGCGCTGCTGGCCACGGCCCTGGGCGTCGTGTTTTTCATCATCGGTCAATCGATGGGGTTGTCGTTCTGGCAGAGCTTTATTTTCGCCATCGGGATCATTGTCGCCAACGTGCCGGAAGGGCTGCTCCCAACCGTAACGCTGGCGCTGGCCATGGGCTCCCAGCGGATGGCGAAGCGCAACGCGTTGATCCGCCACCTGCCCGCCGTGGAAACGCTCGGCTCGGCGACGGTCATCTGCACCGACAAGACGGGCACCCTGACCGAGAATCGGATGGCGGTGAGAAAACTGTATATGGGTGATCGATTGTATGATCCATCGGATGTAGGGGCGTATGGCCATACACCCCGACAGAACACCGACCATCAATTTTTTGAAACGGCCTTGTTCTGCCACGATCTGAAGCGGACGGAGCATCAAGGGCGGCAGGCGTGGCTGGGCGATCCGATGGAGATCGCCCTCGTGGAGATGGCCCGCGCGGCGCTCCCGGCCGCGGGGGCGTTCCCCAGGGTGGATGAGATTCCATTTGATTCGGATCGAAAGCGGCTGTCAACGCTCCATCGCGCGCCCGGGGGGCTGATGCTCTATACCAAAGGCGCCCTGGAGACGGTGCTGCCGCTCTGCAGCCGCGTCCAGTGCGGGGAGGCCGTTGAGCCCCTGACTGCGGCGTGGAAGGAACGGTTTCTCAACATGGAAGAAGCCATGGCGCGGGACGGGCTCAGGGTATTGGCTTTCGCCTCTCGCGCGGTTGCGGAGGGGTATGACCCGCAGCGCCTGGAGGAGGAGTTGATCCTGACCGGCCTGGCGGGACTGGAGGATCCGCCGAGACCGGAGGTGCCCGAGGCGATTGCGCGGTGCAAGGCAGCCGGGATCAAGGTCATCATGATCACCGGCGATCATCCGCGCACCGCGCTGGCCGTCGCCAGGGAGATCGGCCTGGTGGTCTCCTCCGCGCCGGTGGTCATCATCGGCGAGGAGCTTCGGCGGTTGTCCGATACCCAGCTCCAACTCGCGCTGGACGCGCCGGAGATTCTCTTCGCCCGGGTCGGCGCCGATCAGAAGATGCGGATCGTGCAGGCGCTGAAACGGAAGCAGGAGGTTGTCGCCGTCACCGGCGACGGGGTGAATGACGCCCCGGCCCTGAAACAGGCCGATATCGGCATCGCCATGGGCGTCACGGGAACCGACGTCGCCCGGGAGGCCGCCGACATGATTTTGCTCGATGATAATTTTGCCAGCATCGTTCATGCCGTGGAGGAGGGGCGGGCGGTCTTCGCCAATATGCAAAAATTCCTCACCTATATCCTGACCTCCAATATTCCGGAGATTGTGCCCTATCTGGCGTTTGCGCTCTTTAAGATTCCCCTGCCGCTGACGATCGTGCAGATCCTGGCGGTCGATCTGGGCACCGACATGCTCCCCGCGCTGGCGCTGGGGGCGGAACGGCCGGAGCCCGGCGTGATGCAGCGGCCGCCGCGCTCGCCGAAAGAGCGGCTCTGGAACTGGCCGCTCATCGCCCGCGCCTACCTCTTTTTGGGGGTGATGGAGGCGGTGGCGGCCATGGCGGCGTTCTTCTTCGTGCTGCACGGCGGCGGCTGGCGGTACGGCCAGGCGCTGGCGTGGAACGATCCGCTCTATCGCGAGGCGACCACGGCCTGTCTGAGCGCGATCATCGTCATGCAGGTCGTCAACCTCTTTCTCTGCCGGAGCGAACGGGAGTCAGCCTTCTCCATCAGCCTGCTCACCAACCGGCTGATCGTGTGGGGGATCGGGGTCGAGGTTGCGTTGATCCTGTGGATTGATTATGCTCGCTGGGGCAATCGGCTCTTTGGGACCGCCCCCATTTCCTTTGAGGTCTGGCTGTTTGTCGTCCCCTTCGCCATCGGGATGCTGGCCCTGGAGGAGTTGCGAAAGTGGTGGATGCGGACAAGGGCGTTGGGAGACTGAGTGATGGTGCGCGTGCCGCCACAGTCTGAACCGCAAGATCCTGAGATCTTGAAGCAGATTCACGAAGCGGAAATTCGCGTTGAGCAGATGACGGTGCAGGCGATGGCGGACGCTCAGCGATTGCTCGAACAGGCCAGGGAAGAGGCTGAGCGGCGGCTTGCGCAGCGGCGCACGCAGATCGAGCAGGCGGTTGCGGCCCGCCGGCAGGAGCAGATGAAGGTGGTGGAGCAGGAGTGCCGCCGGATCGTGCAGCAGGCCGGAGAGGAGGCGGAGCGGTTGAGCGCATCGGCATCCGCGAAGCTGGACCCCGCGGCCGAGTTTGTGCTGCGCGAGCTCTTTCCGGAACCGGGCGGGGATCGCGCGGCATGATTGTCCGGATGGCCAATGTCCGAATCGTCGGCCCCAAGTCGCTGCTGGAGCCGGCGGTCGAGCGGCTACAAGCGGCCGGCGTGGTCCACATCGAATCGTCACCGCCTGAAGCCCAGACGCAGCGGTTAGACCGTTTCTCGCTTGATCCAGCCCACCAGCAGCGGAAGCAGGAGCTGGAACGGCTGCTGAAAGAGCTGAACCGTCAGCTTCTCCTGCTGCCGCCGCCAGCCGCTGGCGGGCAGTCGACTGAGGCGATGTTGCCGCAGGCCGGCGCCGCGCCTGCGATGGATGATGCGGTCATGGCGGAGATTGGCCGGGCGCTTGATGAGGTTGGCTCGCGGCTTGGCGCGCTGCTCGACCAGATCAGAGCGGGCGAAGAAGAGGCGAGCCTGCTCGCCAAATATGAGCGCGTGCTGCTGGCGATGGCGCCGCTGCTGGAGCAGACCCGGGAGGTCAAGGGGCTCGATTTTTTAGGCGTGCTGTTGGAGACGCCGCCGCGCGAGCCGTCCGGGGGTGACCGGGGCGCGCTGCTGGAGGCGATTCGCCAGGCGCTGGCCGAGTTGACGGAGGGCCGCTACGAGCTGTTCGTCTCCCGGATCGATCCGCAGACGCTGGCCGGCTTGCTCGTGATACCCCGCGAGCTGTCGACGAAGATTCGGGCCTTTTTGTGGGAGGAGAATATCTCGGAGCTTCGGCTGCCGGCCGCGCTGTCGGACAAGCCGGTCGGCGAAGCCTTGCGGCTGCTGCTGCGCCGGCGCGCGGAGCTGCCGCGCCAGCTTGACCAGTGGCGCGGCCAGTTGCAGGAGTTGGCGCGGCAGTGGCGCGGCCGGTTGCAGCGCGACCGGAGGCTGGTCGGGAATTGGCTGGCGCAACTGGAGTCGACGCTCTGTTTTTTTCAGACCCGCGCCGCCTTCCTGATCTACGGCTGGCTCCCGGTTGATGAGCTTGTCCGGCTCGATCAGCGCGTGACAGAATCGTTCGCCGGGCGGGTCGTGCTCGAGCAGGTGGCGATCAGCAAGGCGGAGCGCCCGCAGATTCCGGTGGCGCTTCGAAACCCGTTGCTGGTGAAACCGTTTGAACGCTTCACGCGGCTGGTGGCGCTGCCCCGGTACGGGTCGATCGATCCGACTCCTTATCTGGCGCTCTGTCTCCCGATCTTCTACGGGATCATTCTTGGCGATGTTGGCTACGGGCTGCTCTTGCTCGGCGGGGCTTGGTACGCCAGGACGCGGTGGAGCCGGCCTGCTGCGTCGGGCTGGCAACCGCTGTTGAGCGACCTGGCCGCGGTCTTTCAGCTCTGCGCCTTCTGGACGATCATCTTCGGTGTGTTGTACGGAGAGTTCTTCGGCGGGCTGGGCGCGTCATTGGGCATTCACCCGCTGCTGCTGAATCGGCTGGAAGGGACCATGCTTCTGCTGAAGATGACGCTCGGCGTTGGCCTGGCGCATCTGCTCCTGGGCATCGCGCTGGGGTTGATCTCGGCGGCCCGTTCAGGAGCGCGCCGCGAGCTGGCGGCGAAGGGGGCGGGCCTGCTCTTTCTGGTGGCCGTGTTGACGACGGCCGCCTCGCTGGCCGGCCTGATCGATCGGCGCTACGCCGCGGCCGGCGGGCTGCTGGCGCTGCTGGCGCTTGTTCCGCTGATCCTCGCCGGCGGCGCGCGGGCGGCGATGGAGCTGCACAACGTCGTGAATCTTTTCTCCTATCTGCGATTGATGGGGATCGGCGTCGCCTCGGCGGCGCTGGCCTTCGCGGCCAATACCCTCGCCGGACTGCTCGACAGCGTCGTGCTGGGCGCGATTGTCGGGCTGTTCTTTCATCTGATCAATCTGCTGTTCGGCATCGTGTCGCCGATGGTTCAGTCGCTGCGGCTTCACGTGGTGGAGTTCTTCGAGAATTTCTTTCAGGCGGGAGGACGGGCCTATCAGCCATTCAAGCAGGTGTAACGTTCACAACAGGGAGGGGGAGACATGGAGATCGGGTTGATCGCGATTGGGGCGGGTTTGGCCATTGGCATAGCGGCGCTGGCTACGGCGTGGGCGCAGGCCCGGATCGGCGCGGCGGCCGTCGGCGCCGTGCTGGAGAAGCCGGAAAGCTTCGGGATGGTGCTCATCATGCTCGTCATTCCGGAGACGCTGGTGATTTTTGGCTTTACCGTCGCCGTCTTGATTCTGAACCTGCTGCGGTAGGCGATGCCTTGGAGGCCTGCCTGCCGGCAGGCAGGGAGATGAACGCGGATGGGCTATGAAGCGCTGATCGGGACGCTGCTGAAGGAAGGCGAGCAGAACAGCCGGCGGCGCGTCGAGCGGGCGGAAACCGAAGCGGACGCGCTGTTGCAGGCGGCTGAAGGGGAAGGAAGCCGGTTGGAGCAGGAGGCCCTGAAGCGGCTGGACGTGGAGCTTCAGGCCAAGCGAGAGCGGCTGCTCGATCAGGCCCGGCGGGAGGGCCGCCGCCTGCTGCTGGAGGCCAAGCACCGGCTTCTCGCCGCCGTCTTCGCCGCGGCCGAGCAGCGGCAGCGCGCCTGGCTGGCGCAGGCCGATCGAGAAGAGATCGGCCGCTTCTGGCGCCGGCGGGTGGAGCAGGCGCTGCTGGAGCTTCCCCAGGACAGCGTCAGGGCCATCCTCCATCGGGAGAATTCGAAGGAACTTGAGGCTGTGCTTGGTGAGCGGGAGATTGCGGGCCAGAAGGTTGATGATCCGGCGTTGTGGTGCGGATTCTCGCTGGTCTCCTCGGATGGCCGCGTCACGGTGACCGACAGCTATCGTGCACGGCTGGAGCGATTGCGGCCGGAGCTGCTCGTCGGGCTGCAGGCGCTGCTGTTCAGCGGGCAGGGGAGCGTGTAGCGGCGATGGGCGACGCGCCCTATCTGAATGCCCGGTTGCGAGCCTGGCGCGCTAATCTGCTGACGGCGCCGCTCTATGAGACGCTGCTGCATCTTCCCGACGTGGCGGGACTGCGTGAAGCGTTGGGGCGAACGGTCTATGGGAAGCAGTTCGACACGCTTCCGGCCGATGCCGCGGCGGCCCGGCTGGAAGAGCGGCTTCGCAACGAATGGAGCCAGACAGTGGCCAGGCTTCGCCGGATTGCCGGTGAGATCCCCGGCGCCGTTCTTGACATCGTGCTGGGCCGGCCGGAAGTGGAGAATCTGAAGACGATTCTCCGGGGCAAACAGGCCGGGATCGGCAACGCTGATCTGCTGGCCGCGCTGCTGCCGGCGGGTGCGCTGGACGAAGCGGCGCTGGCCGAGCTGGCGCGGCAGCCGTCGGCCGAGGCGATCGTGGTGTTGTTGACGACCTGGCGCTCACCTTACGCCAGGGTCCTGAACGCCGCATTACGGGAACCCCGCGAGCACCGGCTGGAGTCCGCCTTGGGCGGAATGGAGCTGGCGCTTGATCGTTTCTACTTTGCGTCTGCGCGCGAACGGCTCGGAGGGGAGGATCAGCAGAGCCGGCTTGTCCGGGCCTGGCTCGGCCTGCTCATTGACCGGGTGAATCTGCTCGTCGCCTTCAAACTCTGCGGGGCGGGAGCGGGCGCCGAAATGGAACGATTGTTCATCGATGGGGGGAGCGGCGCGCCGTTGTCATGCTGCCGCGCGGTGGCCCGGGCGCATGATCCGAGAGAGGCTGCTCAGGCGCTTGAGGGAAGCCGGTATGCCGCCCTCGCGACGGAGCTGATGGAGGAGCCTCCGGAAGGAAGATTTCTGATGTGGGCGCGGCTGGAACGGTCGCTGGATCGGCTCATCCTCGTGAGGATCAGGCTGATGGCGAGGGCCGAGCCATTGGGGATCGGGTTGCTGCTCGATTATCTGCCGCGCAAATATCAGGAGATCGTCAACCTTCGCTTGTTGCTGCGGGCCAAGGTCTCTGGGATCGCGCCCGAGGAAGTGCGGCTGTTGCTGGTGGCGGGGTGAGGGGCTGACGTGGCGTACGTGGTGGTGGTGACCGATCCCGACACGGCGTTGGGCTTCCGGTTGGCCGGGATCCAGACGCTGGCGGTGCAGCAGACGCAGGAGGCGCCCGGCCTGCTGCGCGAGCTGCTTGAGCGGGGAGAAGCCAGCGTCGTCATGGTCGATGAGGGCTATCTGCCGCTGCTTCCCGAGCGGCTGCGCCGCCGCATTGAGGAGAGCCTGAAGCCGGTGTTTGTCCCAATCCCGCAGATTCAAGCCTGGCGGGAGGGAGAGCGGCGGGAGGACTATCTGGCCCGCCTGCTGCGGCGCGTCATCGGCTATCAGATCAGGATCCAGCGGTGAATCAGCCGAGCCGTCAGGGAATCATCACCAAGATTTCGGGACCCACCGTGGTGGCGGCCGGCATGGGGGGTGCGGCGATCTATCACCGGGTGCTCGTGGGACGGCTTCGGCTGGCGGGGGAGGTGATCCGGCTGGCGGGGGAGCTGGCGACCATTCAGGTCTATGAAGAGACCGTGGGGCTGTCGTTGGGCGAACCGGTGGACGATCTCGGCGAGCCGCTGATGGCCGAGCTGGGCCCCGGGCTGCTCTCCTCGATCTTCGACGGGGTGCAACGGCCGCTGCTCGCGCTGCGCGAGCAGCAGGGCGATTGGATCGCGCGGGGCGCGACGGTCACCGCGCTGTCGCGCAGCGCCCGCTGGCGCTTCACCCCCGTTGCGAAGCCGGGCGATGACGTCGGGCCGGGCGGTCTCCTGGGGACGGTTCAGGAGACGGCGCGGATTCTCCATCGCGTAATGATCCCGCCCCGGTGCGCCGGGCGGATCCGCGAGATTCGCGCCGGCGCCTTCACCGTGCAGGAGACCATCGCCGTGCTGGAGGATGGACAGGAGCTGACGCTGATGCAGCGCTGGCCGGTCCGGCAGCCTCGCCCCTTCAAAGCGCGGTTGTCCCCCGACGTGCCCTTCATCACGGGCCAGCGCGTCTTCGATATGGTCTTCCCCATCGCCGTCGGCGGCACGGCCATCATCCCCGGCGGATTCGGAACGGGCAAGACGATTACGGAACAAAGCCTGGCCAGGCATGCCCGGGCGGACATCATCATCTTCGTCGGCTGCGGGGAGCGGGGCAACGAGATGGCCGAAGTGCTCTCCGAGCTTCCGCGCCTGACCGATCCGCAGACGGGCCGGCCGTTGATGGAACGAACGATTCTGGTGATCAATACCTCCAACATGCCGGTGGTCGCGCGCGAGGCGTCGATCTTCACCGGCATGACGATGGCCGAATATTATCGGGACATGGGCTATCAGGTCGCGCTGATGGCCGACAGCACCTCCCGGTGGGCTGAGGCGATGCGCGAAATCTCCTCCCGTCTGGAAGAGCTGCCGGGCGAGGAGGGCTATCCGACCTATCTGGCCACCCGCCTCAGCCAGTTTTATGAGCGGGGCGGCCGCGTGACCTGTTTGGGCGGAGGGGAGATCGAGGGATCGGTGACGATCGTGTCGGCGATCTCGCCCCCCGGCGGCGATTTTTCAGAGCCGGTGACCCAAAGCTCCATGCGAGTGGCCGGGGCGCTGTGGGCGCTGGATACCGGGCTGGCTCACCGCCGCCACTTCCCCGCGATCGATTGGAAGCGGAGCTACACGCTCTACACGGCGCTGGTCGATCCGTGGTTTCAGCAGCGCGTGGCGGAAGACTGGCCACAGCTTCGCGCCTGGCTGATGCGGCTGCTGCAGCAGGAAGAAGAATTGATGGAGGTGGTCCAGCTTGTCGGGGTCGATGCGCTCCAGGAGGAGCAGCGGGTGGTGCTGGAGGTGAGCCGCCTGATCAGGGAGGACTATCTCCGGCAGAGCGCCTTTTCCGGCGTCGATGCGAGCTGCCCGCTTGAGAAGCAATACTGGATGCTGAAGGTTCTGCGCCGGTTTCACGATGTTGCGCTCGAGGCGATCCGGCG
>CAZJRH010000058.1:0-2181 GCA_964548215.1 uncultured Nitrospirota bacterium | reverse complement strand
CCCGTCGAACACCACGGTGACCCGGTGGCTGCGCCGCCGGTGATAGTCGGCCAGCCGGCGCACCAGCCGCTCCCGCCGCATCCGCAAGTCGCCGCGCAACCCGCCGTCATGGCCGATCAAGTTGTAGCCGTCAACAATCAGATGCGTCGCCAATCAAAATTCCACGTCCGCCGTTCCCGTTTCCGTTTCCGCTTCGATGTCCGTTTCCGAGGTGGACGAGCCAAAAAATCGGATCGATTCATCTCCCTGGAGCATCTGAGGGGTGATGACATAGGTCCCGCCCAGCGAGGGCACCCAGATTTTTTTTGCGACATCAAGGCTGCCGGCCGAGACCACGTAACCGAGCCCCCCGAGCACTCCGCCGATAACGGCATACCCGAGTTTCAGCGGTGAATAAATGAACGTGGTCAACACGCTGGCCGTCCCCAGTCCGGCTTCTTTCAAATATCCCGCCCACGCCGCGCCGGGTGACAGGAGCAGTGCGCTCCCGATCCATGCGCTCAGGGCGATCACTCGCATTCTTCGCTGCATCTCCAGTGCCTCCTTTGTGAACAGACATCGATCTCGCCGAATATTTTCGCATTGTAGGAGAAAGTTCCATCATTTGCAAGAAAAAGCGATGAAGTAACACACGGGTGGCGCGGCCGCCGGCGCAGTGGCGGCATCGGTCCGGTGGTCATGACGACCGGACCCCGGCCCCTTCTATAGTTTCGGCTTTTGTTGAGTGCCCGGCGGCAGGTACTCGAAGACCCAGTCGCGGTAGGAACTCTTCAAGGCAAACTGCTGGTATTGGGGCGGGAAGTTTCCCTTTTTGATCGGCATGGCCGTGCTTTTGCTTCGCACGCCCTTGAGCTTGTCGCCTTCCTTGACCAGTTCAAAATCTTGGTTGGTAATCGGGTCCTTGTAGAGCTTTCGTAGATAGCGCCGCGTTGCCGAACTATTCGGGTCCTTGATCAGCTCTTCGAGCTTTCTGGGGTAGGCGTTAAAGCCGGCGCGAGCCGTCAGGTAATAGAGCTCGATCCCCCGCCGGATCTCGTCGCCCCGAAACAGCAGCTCCGCTTCCTTCTCCCGGCGAATCTCGGTCTTCCATTGCCTCATGGCGACGGAGACGGTCAACCCCATCACGACGACCGTGAACATCACGAACAGATAACTGAACCCCGCCTGCCCAAAGGAACGCCACGGCAACCTTTCTTTCCTTTTATTCGTCATTCGACACTCGCCATTCGACATTGCTGTAACTATAGCACGCCGCCGGAAAACGGTCAGTGCCGACGCAGCACGGGTCTCCCTTCTTCCAGATCAATTAGATCAGGCCAGGTGGTCACATCCGTTCGATCGGGGGCGATTTTCGCGCGGGTTTCCAAAAACCGCTTCTGGCTTTCCGGCGACGAAGGCCTGCGCGCCAGCAACCGTTCGTTCCACACCTCGATGTCCTTTGGATCGCGCGGCGTGACCCGGCCGCGCACCCAGTCGGCCATCTGCCGGTCATCGCGCGCCTTGACCGCCTCGGCAAAATCCTTCGCCGTCACGCCGGTGAATTCAAACCAGGCCTGGTCCATCGGGCAATTGTAAATGTATTCACCGAGCGTGCCGGCGTTGTGGGCGCGGGCCTTGTCGATCATCCGGGCGACGTGGGCGTAGCCGGCGATTTTTTCCTTCGGGCTTCGTGGAAATTTTGTCTTCAGATCCATGGCCGATCCTCCTCGTAACACGCAAACGCGGACTTGCATTTTCACTAAAAGTTTGAAATGATGATTCGGCCGTAATATCGCTGCCATCATGATAAAACAAAAAAAACGTCCAGTGCAACGGTCAACCGGCAAACGCCTGCGACCAGCGCCCGCGGCTCGCGCCTCTGACAACGGCGCTCGGCCCCGCGGCCATCGCATAGAGCGCGACTCGATGGGGCCGGTGAAGGTGCCCGCCGGCGCCTATTACGGCGCCCAGACCCAGCGGGCGGTCGAAAACTTCCCCATCAGCGGGCTGCGCGTGCCCCGCGCCTTCATCCGCGCGCTCGGTCTTGTCAAAGGGGCGGCCGCGCAGATCAACGAGCAACTCGGACTCTTGGATCCCGCGCGCTCCAAGGCGATCCAGCGAGCCGCGAGGGAAGTCGCCGAGGGAAGATTCGACGACCAGTTCGTCGTCGATATCTTTCAGACCGGCTCCGGCACCTCCACG
>CAZJRH010000057.1:0-4862 GCA_964548215.1 uncultured Nitrospirota bacterium | reverse complement strand
TTCTTAAAAATGCGGCCGGCCTGTTGCTCAACGCGGGGATTATTGCCTTCACCACGTTTTTCCTCTTTCGCAACGGCGGCGAATGGCTGCAGTGGGTCCGGACACTGTTGCCCGTGGAGCGTTCGTTGAAGGACGAGCTGCTGGGCCAGATGAACCGGACGCTGACGGCCGTGCTCTACGGCAATGCCGCCGTGGCCGCCGGGCAGGGGCTGCTGGGGGGCCTCGGTTTCTGGATCGTTGGGTTGCCGTCGCCCGTGTTGTGGGGGTCGGTCATGGCGATCCTGTCGTTGATCCCGCTGCTGGGTTCCGTTCTGATCTGGCTGCCGGCGGCGATCATTCTGATCGTGCAGGGGAGCCTGTACAAGGGGCTGTTCCTGATCGTGTGGGGCGCGGTCGTCGTTGGTCTGGCGGATAACCTGGTCAGGCCGCTGCTGATCGGACCGCAGGCGCGGCTGTCCACGCTGATGATCTTTTTTAGTTTGTTGGGTGGGGTGCAGGCATTCGGAATGTTGGGCGTCATTCTGGGGCCGCTCGTCGTTGTGATTGCGTTGGCGCTGCTGGAAGCGTATGCCCACACCATCGAGGAGCGGGCCTGACCCGCCGGGGATGAAGGATCAGGGATCATCCGCCCCGTCGCTCCCCGAGGGAGTGCAAGTCGTCCGCTGGCCGCATCCGTCGCGGCAGTTACCCGAAGAGGAAGTGACGCGATTTTTCGACGCCCGGAATCAGCGTTATAGCCGCTGGTCGAACGGGCCGCGCGAAGTGTATGCCGTCCATGCGCATACCTATCGGAAGACGCTGTTTTGCATCGAGGGGAGCATCACCTTCACGCTGCCCGACGCCGGCCAATCAGTGGAACTCCATCACGGCGACCGCTTGATCCTGCCGCCGCAGATGCGGCACGGCGCCGTCGTCGGGCCGGACGGGGTGACCTGCATCGAGGCGGGGGAGTGAGTCTGCCGGATCGGCGCCGCCCTCATGCGTGAACGGCGGTGGGAGTCGGAGACGGCGCTGACCTTCGAGCAAATCATGGCGCTGGGGGAGCGGCTGGCCCGGCGCGGGCTGCAATGGCCGGCGCCTTCCAAGGAACTGATCTGCTACATCGAGGAATGGACGGTCAAGGCGCCGGGCGAGATCGGCCGGCTCGCCCCCTGGGACGCGGAGGATGTGACGCTGATTCAGATCCATGACGGCTGGCGCGGCGATTTCTATCTGACGGCCGCCAACTACCATGCGCTCTACCGGCAATGGCACATGCATGGCGCCTATTGCTCGGTCAGCCATCCGTTTCGGATCAACGAGGGGCCGGCGGCCGGCGCGTTTTCCACGCACCATCCGCAAGGGATGTTCTGGGTCGGGTTTCGCGACACGCACGCCTTCATCCGGGTGCGATTGCACACGACGGAGGTGATCACGCCGGGGGAGACCCGGGCGGACGGCCAACGCGAACTCTGGCTGGAAGAACGGGAGCGCGCCTTTCAGTCCGCCATCGATACGCTGGCCTTGCCGATCGATCTGTCGGTTGAGAATGAGCGGGTGATCGTGCGCGGCCGCGATGAGCGGGCCGCGCTGCTCTGCTCCTGGCCCGACGCCTTCGGCCCGTGCCAGTTCGAGTTCAACATCGCCGATCCCTTCGAGCTGCTGGTGCGCGCCGGGCGTTTAGCGGCCACCAGTCCGGCTCCGGCGCAGGTGCGCGCCTATCTGACCGGTTTCTCCGTCGACGCATTGACGGAGTTCGAGGCGAAGATGCCGCCGACCCGCGCGGCCTATCGCTGTTCCATCCATTGCCGCACGGAGGAGATTCCGGAGTTGTTCCGTCTGATCGGCCCCGACGGCCGCCTCTATGCCACGCTCTGCGAATTTCAAACGGATGCGCTGCTGCCGGAGGGGGAGAACGCGTGGGTCATTCTGGGGGTGGTGGGTCAGCAGGAGCGCTTTCGAATCGAGGCGCGGCTGAACCGCGCGCCGTTGCCCGAGGCGCGCATGGACGGCTGGCTGACGGAGCTGGTCGGGGCGCCGATGAGCTATGCCCCCTTGGGGCCGTTTCCGTAACAGGAGCGATTGTGACACAAGAACTCATACGCCCGTTGGGGCGGACCGGATTGCAGGTCCATCCGTTGGGCTTCGGCTGTTACCGGATCGGCGAGGGCAACGCCGTGCATGAGGCGGCGCTGCGCGCCTATCTGGAGGGCGGCGGCAATCTGATCGACACCAGCGCCAACTACGCCGACGGATTGTCGGAACAGTTGGCCGGCCGGGTGATCAAGGATCGGCGCGACCGCGTTGTGCTCGTCACCAAGGGTGGCTACATCCAGGGGCAGAACATGCGGCTGGCCCGGGAGCGCACCTTTTCCGAGGTGGTGACCTATGCCGACGGCATGTGGCATTGCATTCATCCCGATTTTCTCGAGACGCAGGTGCGCCTGTCGGCCAGCCGGCTCCAGGTCGATACGATCGACGTCTATCTGCTGCACAATCCCGAATATTTTCTGACCGAGATCGCGCACCATCATCCGCCCGTCGCCGACGATCACGATGAATTTTACCGGCGCATCCGGGAAGCGTTTCGTTTTCTTGAGGCGCAGGTGCAACGCGGCAAGATCCGTTGGTATGGCATCAGCTCCAACCACTTCGGTCTGCCCTCGGCCGAACCGGCGGCAACCAGCGTGGCACGCTGCCTGGAGGCTGCAAAAGAGGTCGCGGCGGATCATCACTTCGCCGTCGTGCAGTTGCCGATGAATCTCTACGAGAGCGGCGGCGCGCTGGAGCCGAATACGGCCGGCCAAACGGTGCTGCAGTTTTGCCGGGCTCAGGGCATCGGTGTGCTGGCGAATCGTCCGTTGAACGCGTTTTCGGACAATCAACTGATTCGATTGGCCGATTTTGTGAAACCAGGTCAGGCGCCGCTCGGGCCCGAGACGCTCAACGCGCTGCTCGAACCGATGCGACGGCTGGAAGCGGAGTTTGTCCAGCGGTTCGGGGCCGAAGCCGTGGAGCCGCCGACCATTGCCGATCAACTGGCGCGGGTCGTTCCGCAGATCCGTTCGCCGGGCCATTTCGAGCAGGTCGCCGGCCCCTACCTGGTTCAGCCGATTCAGCAGTGGCTGGCCGCGGCCGACCGGGCGTTGGTTGGGCAGCCGGCCTGGCCCAAGTGGCGGCAGAGCTGTGTCGAAATCATCAATGCGCTCTTCGAGGAGTTGCAGCGTTATGTGGCCTCGCTGCAGCAATCGACCTCCGACACGGTGCGCCGGCGGCTGCTGCGCGCCGGCTATCCCGACGCCGTGCCGCCGGAGCCGCTCAGCCGGATGGCGACCCGCGTCCTGTTGTCGCTGGAGGGATTGTCCTCAGTGCTGGTGGGCATGCGCCGCCCCGAGTACGTGGCCGACCTGATGGACGCGCCCTTGGCCCCGTCGCTCGACGGCGAAGCCCTGCTGCGCGCGTTTCAGGCGCATGCCGATCCCGGACTGCTGCATTAATGGCCGACACCGATCATCCGGCGCCGCCCGTGCTGGAGCCGCCGCCCAATCCCAAGGCCGGCGGCAAGACCTTGATCGTGGATGCCGCCGATCCCGACTGCTATCCGCGTCCGAGCGCGGCGCTGGAGGCGGCCGGCTCCGACGATCAGATCTTTCTCCGGCCCGGCGTGTATGAAGACGTGCTCTTCATCGCGGGACGGCCCTTGCGTCTGATCGGCGCGGGCCGGGATCACGTCACCGTGTTTTCCCGCCGTCGCGGTCCCTTCTATCTGCAGCAGGTGCCGGAGGGGTTGGTCAGCGGCATCACCTTTCGCTACGTCGGCAGCGACCAGCACTCGGCGGCCAATGTGCTCAATTCCGTCTGCACCATCACCGGCTGCCGGATCATGGAGGGGATCCTCTCCGGCATGGTTATCTATGGGCCCGAGTGCCGGCCGACCATCGTGGACAATGAGGTCTGTCTGAATCGGGAAACCGGCATCTTCATATTTGCCGGCGCCCAGCCTTACGTCGTCCGGAACCTTTCCTGCGACAATCACCATTTCGGCATCGCCGTTCGAGATCATGAAACGAAACCCGATATTGTCCGGAACATCTGCCGGGGCAACATGCTCAGCGGCATCATGCTGTTTCAATATGCGGAGGCGATGATCGTGGAGAACGAGTGCGTCGACAATCAGGACTGGGGGCTGGTGATCACGCCCGACAGCACGACCACGCCGCCGGTCGATGAGCTTGTCACCATGAACCGGCTGGAGCGCAACCCGCGCGGCGCCGTGCACGTGACCGACCGGCCGCTCGCGCCGATCGGGCGGTAGTTACGCGGCCGGCGCCCTCCGGCGCGGCGGGTAGAAGATAAACGTCAGCACGACCAGCAGGCTGAAGGCTGTGTAGGCTGTCGTGAAGACCCACCTCGGCGCGTCGTAGTAGAGCAGACGGCCCAGCCAATAGCCGATAAAGCTCGTCTCATAGATCGTTTGCCCGGCCTGCGCGCGAAGATCGTTTTCAAGAATGGTAAGCGGGCAGGGGACGCCGAACCAGGCTTCCAGCACCACAAACCCGATCGCGCCCAGATGGGCGACCCGAAACCAGAAATGGCGCGTCCAGCGCCAACCGCGCCACCAGCCGATGAGGGTCAGCAATTGGCCGACGACCACGAACAGCACGAAGGCCGTGTGCAGCGCGAGGGTGACATCGGCGAGCAGTGCATCGAACGCCGCGATCGGGTTCATGGACGCGGGCGAAGGGGTTACGTCTTGACCGGTTTCACCCGGCCGGCGGCCAGCTTGGCGCGGGCGCGGGCGTCGTTGGTGTCGCGGCCGGTGGCCAGCGCCACGCCCATCCGGCGCTTGAGGTAGGATTCCGGCTTCCCGAACAGGCGCAGGT
>CAZJRH010000056.1:0-4775 GCA_964548215.1 uncultured Nitrospirota bacterium | reverse complement strand
CTTGAACGGATAGAGCCATTTCAACGGCACCGGCAGATAATCGCGCACGCCGGTGACGATGACGCGCTTGAGCGACGTCTTCGGCTTGACCGAGGCGATGCGCGCGTAAAAGAGGTCCAGCGTAATGATGGTCTCCGCGCCGGAATCGGCCAGTTGAAATTCGATCTCCCGCTCGACGTAGAGCGGGTTCATCTGCACCACCACCGCGCCGGCCATGAGCGCCCCGTAATAGGTGATGACCGCCTGCGGCGAGTTGGGCAGCATCAACGCTACGCGGTCGCCGGGGCGCACGCCCAGCGTGCGCAAGGCATTGGCGCAGCGCGCGACCTGCGCGGCCGTCGCCTGATAGGAGAGTTTCTTGCCGTAGAAGAAAATCGCGATCTGTTTGGGAAAACGGCGGGCCGAGGCGGTCAGGAAGTTATGCAGCGGCTCGTTGGGATAGCGGAGGGTCTGGGCGACCTCCGGTTCATACGCTGTCGACCATGGCCGGCCCATTCGTCTGCTCCATCGCGTCCGCTGGTCATCCCCGAGGAATCGCCACCCGGAAGGCACGCGATTCCATCGACGACAATCACTACAAGGAAGATAGTCCATCCTCGGAGGATTGTCAAGCCGAACCCCCTGTTTTCAGACGATATTCCGGTGCGCCAGGGCCTTTAGCCCGATGGAGCGAAGTCCGCTAACTGAGAATCAGGCAGGTGATGGTCTGGGTCACACCGTCAATGGAGCGGATTCTGGCCAGAATCAGCTCGCCCAGGCCCCGCACCGAATCGGCTTCCGCCTGCACGATCAAATCGTACGCGCCCGTGACCGTATAGACGGCCTTGACGCCGTCCATCCGCAGCAGCGTGGTGTGCACGCTCCGGGTGTGATCGCCCGACACATTGATGAAAATAAACGCGCCCTGTGACATGCGTCTCCCTTCGCTCTTTCAAGCCGGCGGATTAGAGCAGCAATTTGAAGCCGAAGAACCAGTTGAGAAAAATGTCATCACGCAACCCGGAGACGTTGATCAACAACGTGGTGCCCAGCGTGAGATTTTTCCCCAGGTCCACCTCGATGCCGCCTCCGATCGGCATCAGCCACTCGGTATCGCTGCTGCCGTTGGACGCATGGATGAAGCCGAGGCCCGCCTGCACGTGCGGATGAAGCGCCGGATTGCCGGCCACGTCGATGAGATATTTAGCCTGGCCGGACAGACCCACCTGCGTGAAGTCGCCGTCAAACCCGATCTGCAGCAGCGGTCCGAAAGCCACTTCATGGTTCACATAATAATCGCCGAACACCGTCACACCCATGATCGCGCCTTCATCCGTGCCGAACATCGGCCCGAACCCGACCCCGACTCCGACATGGCCCGCCCGATCCGTTTCCTCGGCCGAGACAGGCATGGCCGTCGCCAGCCACAACAAGGAGGTAAAGAGCGCCGCCGTGATTACGCGATGAATCTGCATATCATATCTCCCCAAGATTTTTGTTAAACCCCTTAGACCCCATTGACCATCGGCGATCTACTATTCACCAGATTCACTTGACCAAGCGGAAAGCAAATGGAACTCTGTAATTGTTGCCACTGGAAGCGGCGACGGCGCCCATGATGCATGGGCGCAAGGCGGCAGAGTCCCAAGGCGGCGATTATACCTATTTTTGGGATATTTTGTCACAACTGGATCGATTCCGACCCTCGGCGCCATTTCTTCTCGCAGCGGTACGAATACGGCCCGATTCCCTAGAGCTGCGATTGCGACCGCCTGTTGAAGTTCCGAGGGCAAGTTGCGCGAGCTTTTCAGCGGCCGTCGCGTTTCAACCGCGGCCACGCATCAGCCGCGCGCGCGAGCGCCATGCACCACGTTGTGCAACCAGGCATAGAGCGCCCCGACGGCAAATCCCCACACGACAAAAACAAGCAGCGGGTAGATAAACATCAAAAACGTGAACGGCATGGGCTCGCCAAGCTTGCGAAAATCAAGCCCGTGAAACAGCGCGTTCAAGAAATCAACCCCGCGTTCCGGCATCAACGCATAGGCCACCGCGCACACGGTGTAGGTCACTGTCAGCGTCAACGCGAGCGTGGCGCCCATTCTCCATGGATTTTTCGCCGTCATGACCGCCTCCTTGACGTGTTATTTTTGGCAGCGCCGATTACTTGTCCATCATCCCCCGTTCTTTCATCATGCTCTGATGCTGCTCCCGCATCTGCTCCATCTGTTTCATCATCCCGCCCATCTCGCCCTGCATCTGTTTATCCTGCGTCATGTGCTGCATGTGCTGCATCATCTGGCGCATCATTCCCATCATCTGATCCATTTTTTTCATCATCTGCATTTGCCCCTGCCCCTGATCCATTCCCTTCATTTCCGTTCGGCCCTTCTCCATGCCTTTCATTTCCATCTGGCCTTCTTTCATCATGCCCCCCTCCATCTGGGCAACGGCCATGGAGCCGGCGATCAGCGTAAGAGCCAACACCGTCATGCCAATGGTTCGGTAATACATGGTCGGCCTCCTTTTAGTGTATTGATCCTCACCTCACGATGAAGGCCTCAGGATCTTTGTCAAACCGTTCCTTGCAGGCCGTCGAGCAGAAATAATAGGTCCGCCCTTGGTAGCTGCTCGTCCCCGCCGCCTTCTTCTCGTCCACCTGCATGCGGCATACGGGATCGTTCGCCATCCTCTTCACCCCCCTCCGTGGCTATTCTGTTTAAACCACATCTCATAGAGTGAGACAAAAATCTGCGTTGCAAGCGACAGGCCCATCAGCACCCCGCCGACAATGACGGTATAGGCGAAGACCGGCTCAATCTTGGTAAACCACCAGGAGCCGATGTCAATCCAGATCGCGACAAACGGGATCGCCACCAACAGCGCCCGCCACCGCACCGACACCTCGCTCAGGACAAAGATTCCGCCGGTCAGCATGAAAATGAAGCTGATCCCAAACAGGTGGATGTGGGAAACGCTGACGAGTCGTTTGACCGATTCCCCCATATCAATCTTGACATAGGCCGCCACTTCTTCCAGCGAGGTCAATGGCGGCAAAGAGAAACCGGCCTTCTCACTGTGACAAACCGAGCAATGTTCGAAAAAGATCGGCTGCACGGCGGCAAATCCGTCCGCTGTCGCTCCCCTGCGGATCCATTCGATGATCCGCTTCTTCTGCGCCGGAGTGAGATGTTCACCCATCGCCCCTTGCAGGGCGGCCTCCAGCTTCGTCCCGCCGCGTTGCCCATAGTACTTGATGATCACGGCCTGCACCATCGTGGCTCCTTGCTTGGCGTGGGGTTCCACCTCGATGATAAACAGGTGGAGCATGGCAAAGAAATAGCCCACCCCCGTGGTCAGCAGAAATGCCGTGAATAGCACCCTCACCGGCAACGAGAGGGTTCGTAACGTCATCGCCGCGGCCGCCTCAGAAGTTCACCATCGCCTCGACCACCACCTTGGTGTCCCTGTCGGAGGTCAATCGGTCCCGGGACTGGCTCGCCTCGACCGCCAACCGCAGGTATTGCTGGAACGGGTAGACCGCCCCAACCGTCCCCGTCACTTGGATATCGCTGGAGAGTTGGTCGTTGGGATCAACATAGTCGAATCGCCCCAGCACGGTAAGGCCAAGGCTGGACAGGTGCTGTTGCAGCTCCAGGTAAGTGGCGTGGCCGTTGAGGTTGAGCCCCAGCCCGGCCGGGCCGTCGTCTTCGCTGCGGATATAACCGCCCTGCACTTCAAATCCATTGGCAAAAATCTTGTTGGCCGTCAAACCATACCGTCGGAAACTCGCTCTCCCGGGTCCGGTCGGCGGAACGGCCGTCGGATCGCCGTGCCATGTGCCGAAGTAGCCGTAGAGCGTGATGCTGGAAGCCTGCTCATCGAGCAGCCGCTCATAGGCGACCATGAAATCCTTGGCCGTGTCGTTCTCCCCCTCGGTGCCGGAGCCGTCCTCATTGATCCCGTTCGTCACCTGGGCGATGAGCCGGGAATCCCCAAGCACGTGCGTCAACTCAATGCCTCGTTGGTCCGCTCTGACCATGAAGGGCACGCCGTCCCGGGTCAATCGTCAGGAGAAGATGGCCGGCGTGCTGATGCCCGTCGGCCGGTCGAAGCCCCCCAAGCCGACGCGAGAAAGCGTGTGGATCTGTCCGAATCGGATCATTCCGTAGTTTTCGGGTGATCCAATAACTCCCTGAATCTGGGCGACCAGACCGATTTCATCCGGGGCCTCCCACTCCAGCTCCGTAAAGGCCGAGATGTTTTTGGTGAAGGCGCCGGAGTAAAAGATCGTCGAATCGTGCCATTGGAATTCACTGGTGTTGTCGCCTAATTTTGAACCGACGAATTCATAACGCCCCCGGCCCCGAACCGCGAGAAAGTTGCCGACCTGCGTGATCTCCTGGGCTTTCCCAAACTCATCCGGCATCCGGTAGCCCGCCCGGCGAAACCGCTGGCCGACGGCATTGAGCCGGGGGACGCTGGGGTAATGGCACAATGAGCAATCGGCGTTGTATTTTCTGGTCCAGGCCGGGATCGCCTCCGCCCGATCGGGCATAACAAACAGCAGCATTCCACCCGCCCCGAACAAAACCAAGAACACCCACATGGCAACCCGCTGAAAAGATCGTGATCTCATACGCCACATCCTCTCTTATCTTTTTAGTGACAACAGATAATCCACCAGCGCGGCCACCTCTTCATCCGTGGCTTTGACCGGCAGCATCTTTGCATTCGGCACGGTTCCCTTGGGATCTTGAAGAAACTTCTTGAGCCAGTCGCCGTCGCGCCGGCTC
>CAZJRH010000055.1:0-8267 GCA_964548215.1 uncultured Nitrospirota bacterium | reverse complement strand
ATGCCCGGGAATAGTTTTGAGCGCCTCGGCCAGCGTGGGGATGCGCTCGCCGGAGAATTCCGGGGCAAACCAGCGCCCCGCATCGAATTGCTGCAACTGGGCGGCGGTCAGTTGATCGACCCGTCGCGGGTCGCCGGCCGTGCGCGCCAGGGTGTGGTCGTGCAGGATGACCGGCACTCGGTCGCGGCTGAGCCGGACATCCAGCTCGATCATCTGACAGCCCAAGTCGACCGCTTTCTGAAAAGCCGCCAGGGTGTTTTCCGGTGCGTAGCCGGAGGCGCCCCGATGGGCGATCTTGAGCAGCTCGGTGGGTTGAGGGGGCGTTTGACGGGGCATGGTCGTGACAGGGAGTGCTGTGAACTGCCTCGAGCCTAACATAGGTCTTCCGACCTGTCAAAATGATTAATAAGCCCCGCCTGAAGGCGGGGCTTATTACTGCAGCGGAAGAGAAGCGCCATTCAAGTTCGCTCACCTTCACCCCCGCCCCACCTCGAACCAACGTGAGAGACCACGTTCGGTTCTCGGTGCAAGTGGGCGGGGTTCAGGCGAGCTATGGCAGTTGTCGTCGTAGGGGCAATTCATGAATTGCCCCTGCAGCTGGCGATCTTCGACAAAAGGGGTATAATAAACACGGATTGCGATTCGCATTCCCGATTCGCATTCCAATGATCCGCCCGTGAATTTTCCGGGCGCCCAGAGAGGAGCGTCTTCGTGCAATCACCGGCAGGGCCACAGATACACATTGAATTGGATGACACGGTCGCCAGGGGTATTTACACCAACGCGGCCATGATCTCGCATTCCGAATCTGAATTTCTGCTGGATTTCATTTTTCTGAGCCCGCAGCAGCCCAAGACCAAGGTGCTGGCCCGCATCGTCTCCAGTCCCGGTCACACCAAGCGGTTATTGCTGGCCCTGCAGGAGAACATCAAGCGGTATGAAGAGCAATTCGGGGAGATCAAGGTCCTTGCGGATGAGCAGAAACGCATCGGGTTTTCAAAAACCTAACGCGCGCGCCTGCTGGCTGATCGCCGGCGCGCTGCTCCTGGGCGGTATCGGAGCGACGACGGGTCAGGCGGCGGAGCTGTCGGCCGAGCTGAGCCGAATCGCGCCCGCCGCTTCGGGTGCGGCTACAGCGGCCGGCGCGTCATTATCCCGCCTGGTGATTGAGGGCCGCGCGTCCGGCGATGATTTCAGCTCCGCCGTGCTGGAAGCCGGCCCGGGCGATCTGCCCTCCGACTGGCGGCGCATTGCCGCGCTGACCGCGCCGGTGGCCCAGGGCATTCTGGGGCAGTGGGACACCCACACATTGCCGGCCGACCGCTATACCATCCGATTGACGGTCTATTCCAAGGCCGGCCTGCTGAAGCAGGCCCGGCAGGTGGTCGACTTGCGCGAATGGCGGCCCGATCTGGTGGTGCGCCAGGCCCTGCGCCAACTCGATGGCGGCAAACTGACCGTGGCCGTGGAACTGGCCAATCAAGGCAGGCAACCGGCGGCCGGCCCCATTGGGATTACCGTGATCGGGCAACTCGCGTCACAGGCCGACAGCGCTCCCGTTCGCCTGGCCCGCTGGGAATTGAGCGGCCCGCTGCCGGCCGGCGCTCAGGCGAGCAAGACGGGTCCGGTGATGCTGCCGCCGACCGTGAGTCCCGGCCGCTATGCGCTGACCGTGGTGCTGGATGAAGAGGAGAAGATTGCCGATACCAACCGGGCCAATAATCGCGCGGCCATCGAGCCGCCGGTGGAGCTGGGGCCCGACCTGGCGATGACCCAGCTCAAGGCCGAGCTGGCCGGTGACGGGCGGTCGGTCACGGTGACCGATCTGGTCGTGAATCAAGGGTTGTTGCCGGCGCCGGCTTCCACCATCGTGCGCTATTATTTGTCGGCGGATGGCGTGATTCATTCCACCGATGCGGTGATCGGCCAACGGCCGCTGCCCGCCATGGCGGCGGGGGCCCGTTCCGCCGTCACGACGTCACTGGCGCTGCCCGCCGGCTTGCCTGCGGGCACCTTTTATCTCCTGGGACGGGTCGCCGCCGAGGATGTCGATCCGGCCAACAACGATGTCTGGGGAAGCAGCCTGACGCTGGGGCCCGACCTGGCCATGGCGACGGTGACGACGCGGATCGATCCGGAGCGCCGGCAATTGATCGTCGCCGAGGTCGTGAAGAACGTGGGCGCCTATCCGGCCGACGGCGCGTTTCCCATTCAGTATCGGCTCCTGGCCGAGGGCGCGCTGCCGCAGTCGGCGCTGGTGTTGGGGCAATCGGAATTGACCGGCCCGCTGGCGCCCGGCAGCGAACGAACAGCGGAACGCGCGTTTGCCCTGCCGGACGGCGTCACGGCCGGCCGCTATCGACTCCTGGGCCAGATCGACCCGCAGCAGCGCGGTGTCGACAGCCGCCGGGATAACAATCAGGCGCAGAGCGACTGGATCATCGTCGGCTACGATCTGCAGGTGGTCGAGATTGCCGCGGAATCCTCCACGGACGGACTGGAGGTGCGCGTCAGCGACACGGTGGTCAATCGCGGCCTGCTGCCGGCGACGGGCCGGGTGACGGTCAACTATTTTCTGAAACACGATGACGCCAAGCCGGCGCCTCCGATCGGCCGGCGCGTCATTGAGACCGGCCTGGCGCCTGGCGAACGCTTGGCCGGCGGCGCGACGGTGCGCCTGCCGGACGGCGCGCTTCACCGCCGCTGGGGCGTGGTGGCGCAGATCTCGTCGTCGGGCAGCGACGCCCAGCCGGAGAATGACCGGCGCGCCACCGAATTGATCAATGACGGCGTCGATCTGGCCGTTGGCAAAACGAAGGCGACCGTGTCGCCGGCCGGCGATCGGCTGAGCGTCACGGACACGGTCAATAATTATGGTCTTGCGGCGCTGAGCCGGCCGGTGCGGGTGCTCTATGCCCTGTCGGTCAGCGGGGCGCTGGACGGCCGTGAGCTTGCCCTGGGCGACCGGACGATCGCATCAATGCCGGTTGCCGGCGAAGCGACGACCACCACGACGTGGCCGTTGCCGGCGACGTTGCAGGCCAACCGCTACTTTCTCGTGATTCAGGTCGATCCCGACCGGCGTCTCGCCGAAGCCAAGCGCGATAACAACGTGACGGCCGGCAACACCGTCACCATCGGGCCGCAGCCGGTGCTGGAAGGGGTCAAGGCGCAGGTGAAGCCCGACGGCGGAGCGATGGCGGTCACCGTGACCGTGACCAATCGGGGTAATCGCGCCATGAGCGGGCCGCAGCCGGTGACCTTCGGCGTGGCGCGAGACGAGGCGGGCAGGGAACGGGTCATGGAGCTGGGCCGCGCGACCATGACCCCCATCTCGCCGGGCGGCCGGGCCACGCCGGCGTTTACCCTCTCGCTACCATCGACGCTGGCGCCCGGCGCCTACTTTGTGACGGCGCAACTGGACGGCCTGCACGCCGATCAGATGGCCGTCAGCTCGGCGGCCCTGACCGTGGGGCCCGATCTGACCAGTCAGCGGTTGAAGGCGGAGTTGATCGGAGAAGGCGAGCAATTGAAAGTCAGCATCACCGACGTGATCGCCAATCAGGGCAATCGGGCCGTGGCGCGACCGTTCGCGGTGACCTATCTGCTCTCCACCGATTGGCGCTTGGACAAGCAGGATCTCATCCTGGGGCGGCGCACGATCGAGCAGCTCCCGGCCGGCGAGGAGCAGAATGCAACCTTGCAATTTTCGGTGCCCGTGCTGACGATCGAGACCGGACGTTATTTTGTGCTGTCGCGGATCGATCTTGAAGGGATTGTCGAGGAAAGCAACCCAGCCAACAATCTTCGTCCGACGGTGGAAGGGCTGCTGATCGAACGGCTGGAGGAGAGCAAGAAAGGGCCGGATCTGCCCGACGTCATCTCCGCGCCGCCCCCGCAAACCTCGTCTATTCCCTAGCGGTGTACGGACAGACCTGGCGGTAGGCGCAATACTGGCAGGCAAGGTAGGTCGGGGTCGCGTCAAAGTTTGCCGCACGGATTCCATCGGCGGCTTTTAAAATTGTCTCCTTGGTTTTCTCCAGCGCCGCCTCATCCTTCACCGCGCGACCGATCAGACCGGATTCCAGAAAATGGAGTTGAACTTCATCCGGCGCCCGGCCATGCCTGGTCTGATACGCGAGGGCGTAGATGGCCAGCTGGAGGCTGATGCCCGCTTCCTTATCCGCTTTTTTTTGATCCTGAACGGCGGAGGATTTGTAATCGATGATAATGGCGCGGCCGTCCTGCTCGTCGAGCCGGTCCCACCGGCCGGTGACGATGTTCGGGCCGATGGAGATTTTAAAACTCTGTTCGACGGAGGCCGGCAGAACGCCGGCACGTTCTTCGTGTTCGTAGAATCGTTTGAGCGCGGCTTTTCCGGCGGCAAATCGCTGCTCTTCATGTTCACGATCGATAAATCCGGTGGAGCCCCCGGTTTTCCACATCGCCTCGAATTCTCTGTAGAGGTCCTCAAGCGGCGGGTGTTTGCCGTCGATTTTTGCATTCAGGTAGGCGGTAATGGCTTGGTGAAGCGCGGCGCCGTAAATGACCGTGTGGTGTTGATACAGCAGTTTTGACCATCGATAAATGTGGTTGTATTTGTATTTGAGCGGGCAGGTGAGATAGTCGTCGATCTTGTAATAACTCAATTGCAGCGGATCATTGGCGTTGAGCGGATCGCCCAGCAGGTCGGTCGGCAACGCCAGCTCCGCCTGCGCGTGGGCGTGACGTTCGATCGCTTCACGCGGCGAGCTTTTCACGGGGTTGATGGTCTTCGGATTTAATTCCAGAGCTTCCACCACAAACCGGCTGACCTTGCGAGTCCGATTGGTGCCAAAATCGCGCGCGCTCGTCAGAAATAATTCGTCTCTGGCCCGGGTCATTCCGACATAAAACAGCCGTCGCTCCTCCTGTAGATGGACGTCGCCCTCCGGCAACAGATCCTTGATCAGGGCGCGGGGGAGTTCGATCGCATCGCTGCGGTCTCTCGACGGAAAGCGTTGCTCGACAAGGCTCGCCAGGAAGACCACGGGAAATTCCAGTCCCTTGGATTTGTGGATGGTCATCACGGTGACCGCGTCCATGTCCACCTCGGCCTGAGCCGTCGATGGATCGTCACCCGCTTCAATGAACAAATCAAGATGCCGGACAAATGCCGGCACCGTGGGATGATCCTTGTGCAAGGTTTCGAACCGCCTGACCACATCGAAAAACAGCGCGATATTCTGCATCTCCACCGCATCGCGGCTGGTCTGTGATTCACTCAGCCGCCGAAGCCAGCCGCTCTGTTTGAAAAATTCGTAGAGGACGGCCCCGGTGCTATGGGTGCGGGACAGCTCTTGATATCGTTTCAGATCGGACAATAACGTTGAGATGGAGGCCAGTCCTTCCGGCGATAACGCAAGTTTCAATGTGCTGGTGTCGAGGCGCCGGAACATGGTGTGCAGACTGACGTGTTGACGGTGGCACGAGCGCGCACACTCGGTCAGGTCCGCCATGGGGATTTGATACAGCGGGGAGCGGGCAAGGTAGTGCAGATGAAGAAAATGGTGCGGATCAACCAGCGCGCGTAAAAACTCGATGAGAAGCCGAACCTCCACTTGGTCGTATAGACCCCGACTGCCGGAAAAACGCCAGGGCACACCCGCCAGATTCATCGCCCGCAAATACGGGTCGGCATGGTCATTGCCCCTGACCAAAACGGCGACGTCTCGATATTGACGAAGCCCTTCGTCGTGTACCGCCTTAATCCAGCGGGCAATGCCATCCGCTTCGGCCGACAGCGTGTCGTAATGAAGGTGGCGGACCGGCGGCGCCAATGGCGCGTTTCGGGCGGCCACCAGCCGTTTATTGATGCCCTCATGGACTTCCAGTCGTTCAGGGTCGTTGTGACGGACCAGCCGATAGGCGCAATCCAGGATTGGCTGTGTGGACCGGTAATTCTCCGCGAGGACCACCCGCTTCGCCTCCGGATAATCCCGGCCGAACATCAGAATATTGCTCATGGCCGCTCCCCGGAAGCGGTAAATGCTTTGGTCATCATCGCCGACCACGGTCAAGTTGTGCCGTAGGCCCCCCAGCGATTTGACCAATAAATACTGCGCATAGTTGGTGTCCTGAAACTCATCGACCAGAATGTAGCGGAACTGCTCCTGATACCGGGCGAGCACGGCCGGCTGTTCACGTAAGAGTTTGAGTGTGAGAGTGGCCTGATCGCCGAAATCGATCAGTCCGGCCGCGGCGAGCAACTCCTGGTAACGCGCATAGCAGCGCGCCACTTCCAGTTGCTGCGCAGCGTCATCGTGGAGAACGATGCGTTCCGATGGGTCGGGATGGGATGCCGCTTGTTCGACCTGCCGCTCGGCATGGCGGAGATAATCAGCAGGGGACACATCTTCATCCTTGGCCCTGGAAATGGCGGTGAGAAGCGCCTGCAGATGTTTGGTCGGGTTGCCCAGCGGCCTGAAACGCTTCAATGGTAGTTCGAAGAGATGATCACGCAAGAACAGCAATTGTTCCGGTCGAGTCAAAACCTGGAAAGACGATGAGATACCGAGCAGGAGTGCGTGGTCGCGCAGGAGACGGTCGCCAAACGCATGGAAGGTGGAGATCCGCACGTCCATGTACCCGTAGGGTACAAGCTGATCAACCCGCTCCTCCATCTCTTGTGCCGCCCGCTCGGTGAAGGTGAGCGCCAGGATCTCTTCCGGGCGGGCCCGTTTGGAGGTGATCAGGTGGGCGATTCGGTGGGTGATGACGCGCGTTTTACCCGTGCCGGCGCCGGCGATGATCAGCAGCGGGCCGTCGCCGAATTCCACCGCCTCGCGCTGGGCGGCATTCATCGTCTCAACGGCGTCGAGCGGCAGCCGGAGCGTCTCTCCCCTGGCCATGGGCGTATTATAAGAAGAACCGGCGGCGGTTGCCACCTTCCACTGCTCTGGTTGACAGTCAAAAATAGGCTGTGTTACAGTCCGCCCCGCTTGCGTCTCACGAAGTGAGACGGATGTTCGATGTTAGTACCGCTGAATGCCGAACGGAGTGAGGCGCAAAGTCCGATTTTAGTACCGATGTCCTGAACTTACCACGTCGCTTCCACTGTACTCATACAGAAAGGTTGAGGGGATATGACACCGGAAACGTTTACGTTGATCTTCTCATTGGTTTCGGCGCTGATCGGCATCGGTTACGGCCTCTATCTGGGCGCCTGGGTCATGCGGCTCGACACCGGAACCGACCGGATGCGGGAGATCGCGGCGGCCATCCAGGAAGGCGCGTCGGCCTACCTGAACCGCCAGTATCGGACGGTGGCCATCGTGGCGGCTGCGATTTTCATCCTGCTGTGGGTGGCGGGCGGCTGGTCGGATCATTTTGGCCTGCTGACGGCGGTCGGCTTTCTGATCGGCGCGGTCGCCTCGGCGGCAGCCGGCTATGTGGGCATGAAGGTGGCCGTGCGGGCCAATGTCAGGACGGCGCAGGCGGCGCACGACGGCCTCAATGCGGCCTTGCAGGTGGCGTTCAAGGGCGGCGCCGTGACGGGATTGCTGCTGATCGGTTTGGGCCTGTTTTCCGTGGCCGGATTCTATTATGTCGCGTCGGCCATGGCGGGGGCCGAGAAGGCGATGCACGCCTTGCTATCGCTGGGATTCGGCGGCAGCTTGATTTCGGTTTTCGCGCGGGTCGGCGGCGGCATTTACACGAAAGCGGCCGACGTCGGGGCCGATCTGGTCGGCAAGGTGGAGGCGGGGATTCCCGAGGATGATCCGCGCAACCCCGCCGTGATCGCCGACAATGTCGGCGACAACGTCGGCGATTGTGCCGGCATGGCCGCCGATTTGTTCGAAACCTACGCCGTGACCACCGTCGCCACCATGGTATTGGCGTCGATCTTCTTCGGCGCCGATCCGGCGCTGCAAGCCAAGCTGATGCTCTATCCGCTGGCGATTGGCGGCATCTGCATCCTGACCTCGGTGATCGGCACGTTCTTCGTGCGCCTCGGTTCGGACAACAACATCATGTGGGCCATGTACAAAGGCCTGATCGTCGCGGCGGTGCTGTCGGCGATCGCCTTCTGGCCGATCACCGAATGGATCGTCGGCATGGGCACGGTCATGACCGTGGGCAAGGCCAGCTTCACCGGCAACACGCTGTTCTTGTGTGCGTTGATCGGCCTGGTGGTCACCGGCCTGTTGGTGTGGATCACCGAGTATTATACCGGCACCAATTACCGCCCGGTGCGCTCGGTGGCTCAATGATCAGTTGCTGGTGGA
>CAZJRH010000054.1:0-2206 GCA_964548215.1 uncultured Nitrospirota bacterium | reverse complement strand
CGAGTCGGTCTTGGCAACCACGATCACGCCCGTGGTGTCCTTATCCAATCGATGAACCAATCCCGGCCGCTCGCGGCCGCCGATTCCGGAGAGGTCTTTACAGTGGGCCAGCAGCGCATGGACCAGCGTGCCGGTGTAATGTCCCGGCGCCGGATGCATCACCAGCCCGGCCGGTTTATTTAATACGATCAGGGCCGAGTCTTCGTACAGCACCTCCAGGGGGATCGGTTCGGGCACAAGGTCCAGCGGCGTCGGAGCCGGAATGCTGCAGACGAGCCGGTCTCCAGGACGGATTTTGTAATTCGATTTCACGATCCTGTCATTGACTCGAACCTTGCCTTCTTTGATCAGCCGCTGAAGATACGTGCGGGAGGGATGTGCCTGCTGCCGGATAAGGTAGTGATCCAGCCGTTCGAAGGCGTACTTGGGCGAAACAACAAATTCACGAGAGGTCATCGTAGGGGCTCGCTCCTGTATGGGGACAGATTTCAAATCTGTCCCCACCTGCGTTGACGACACATATCAACGGATCGTCCGATATAAATCCCCAATCGCCTTCATGACCTCATCCGCAATCTGCTGTGACAGCTCAAGCGTATCGGGCTGATCGTAAAATGATTCCAGTTTCAGCGGCGGACCAAAGATGATGGTCGCGCGCCGGCCCAAGCGGGGCAGCGTAGAATCTCGCGGCACGATTCGATCGGTCCCCACGATGGCGACAGGAATCACGGTCGGCTTCGCCGTGTGAATGATCCGGCCGACCCCGGGGCGCCCGGGCAGGAGTTGTCCCGTGCGTGACCACTTGCCTTCGGGAAAGATCACGATGACGCTCGTGTCGAGGAGTCGCATCATGCGCTCCATGGAGGCAAAATCACGCTGGCCCCGGCGGACCGGGAAGGCGCCCCAACTGTCCAGCAGGGCCCTCATGATCGGATGCGCAAAGAGTTCTTCTTTGGCGGGGGCGCGCCACCAGACGGGCGAAAACCTCGGCATGGCGACCGAGCCGATCAAAAATGGATCGAGCGCGGAGATGTGATTGGCGCAGATGAGGACGTTGGTCGCTCCGCGCGGGGGAATATGTTCCCGGCCGATCACGGTGACCCGGCTGAGCACCCGAAACAACAGGTCCCACAGGAGCAATCCGAACAGGTGCCAGATGCCGTGCAGCCAGGTCGGTCCGGCCGGCGGTTTGATGGTGGAGGTCATTGGACGTTCGATCGTCATCGTCAGCCATCCGCGTGCAGGGGTTGTAACGCAAGCAGCCCTGATGAAGTGGGTCCATCAGGGCCGCCTGACGTGTTAGTGCTTGCCGCTACTTCTTTTTCTTCTTCGCCCGACCACCACGAGCCATTTTTGCCCGGGAGACATCGCCTTGCTTGTCGATGAAATAGAGATATCCCTCCTGGCGCTTCACACCGGCTTTGGTCACTTTTTCCGGCCGCGATTTGCCCTTGCCACCCCGTGCCATCTTGGTCCGGGAGACATCACCCTGCTTGTCGAGGTAGTACAGATACCCCTCTTGACGCTTAACGCCAGCACGCGCGACTTTTTCAGCCATTGTGTTCTTCACCCCCTCTCATGTGTTGATACATTCGTCACTGCGGCCCCCGGACGCCTACCGCCCGGGTCGTCCCCGCAGGCTCTGCTTCTTACGACACCCCGTCCAGTTTCAGGTGCAGTTCCTTCACTTGCCGTGGATCCACCGGGCTTGGCGCGTCGGTCAACGGACAGACGGCCCGCTGGGTTTTGGGGAATGCGATCACATCCCGCAGGGACTCCGCGCCGGCCAGCAGCATGACCAGCCGATCCAGTCCCAGGGCGATGCCGCCGTGTGGGGGCGCGCCATACTCCAGCGCCTCCAACAGAAACCCAAACTGCGCCTGTGCCTGCTCCGGCGAAATGCCGAGCACCGTGAACACACGCTCCTGCAGCTCCCGCCGATAAATACGCAAGCTGCCGCCGCCCAATTCCGAACCATTCAACACAAGATCATAGGCATTGGCCCGCACTCGAAGCGGCTCCGTGTCCAGCAACGGCAGATCCTCGTCCATGGGACGCGTAAAGGGGTGATGCATGGCCACCGAGCGCTTCGCTTCCGGATCATGCATCAGCAAGGGAAACTCGGTCACCCAGCAAAACGCCGTGCCTTCTTTGACGGCGCCGGCCGCCTGGGCCACCTTTAACCGAAGAAAACCCAGCACGCTGT
>CAZJRH010000053.1:0-10437 GCA_964548215.1 uncultured Nitrospirota bacterium | reverse complement strand
TGGGGATTGTCAGGGGGAGAAGAGCATCTCCCCCTGACTTAAATGGTTGACCGCGCCCCGAACCATTTGCTATCCTGAGTCGCCGCCGCACATGAAGACCTCATCCCCCGTTAAAAGCGACCGCGAACTCGCCGCTCTGGCCCGGACGATCCGCAAAGAAGTCATCCAAATGACGACGGCGGCCGGCTCGGGCCACCCGACCACCTGCTTCTCGGCCACCGAGCTGCTCCTGGCCCTCTACTTTCGCGTCCTGCGCCATCGCGCGCAGCAGCCGGACTGGCCTGATCGCGACCGCTTTCTGCTGAGTAAAGGCCACGCCGCGCCGCTGCTGTATGCCGTCATGGCCCACGCCGGCTACTTTCCGATCGATCAACTCATGACGCTGCGCAAACTGGACAGCCCGCTGCAGGGCCACCCGGAAAAACGGCGTTTAGCCGGCGTCGAGGCCTCCACCGGTTCATTGGGGCAGGGCATTTCGATCGGCATCGGCATGGCGCTGGCCGCCCGGATGGATCGCAAGGATTACCGGACCTATGTGCTCACGGGTGACGGCGAAATCGAGGAGGGGCAGGTGTGGGAGGCCGCGATGTTCGCCGGCACGCATAAACTGGACAATCTCTGCGTCATCATCGATCACAACATGCTCCAGCAGGACGGCTGGGTCAAAGAGACGCTGGCGCTCGATCCCCTCAAACCCAAATGGGCCGCGTTCGGCTGGCACGTGATTGAAATCGACGGCCACAAATTTCCGCAGATTCTGAAGGCCTATCAGGACGCCGGGCGCAAAAAAGGCAAGCCAACCGTGATCATCGCCAGGACGGTCAAGGGCAAAGGGGTCAAATTCATCGAAAACCGCCCCGACATGCATGGCGTGCCGCTGACGAAGGAAGAGATGGAACGGGCCTTCGTGGAATTGGGCGTATGAGCCGCCAGAAGGTGATGGGCGCGCCGACCCGCGACGCTTATGGCGACGTGTTGGTTGAATTAGGGAAAGAGAATCCGGCGATCGTCGTCGTGGACGGCGACGTCTCCGGTTCGACCAAGAGCCGCGCGTTTGCGAAAGCTTTCCCCGATCGCTTCTATAACGTTGGGATCGCCGAGGCCAATTTAATTGGTATTGCGGCGGGTTTAGCCAGCAGCGGCAAGATTCCCTTTGCGTCGTCGTTCGCCGCTTTTTTGATCTGCAAAACCTACGATCAGCTCCGAATGAGCGTGGCCAATCCCCGCCTGAACGTGAAGTTCTGCGGCTCGCACAGCGGCATCAGCCTGGGCCAGGACGGCGCGTCGCAAATGGCGATTGAGGATCTGGCGCTCTCCTGCTCGCTGCCCGGCGTGGTCACGCTGGTCCCCTCCGACGCCGTGGCGACCAAGGCGCTGGTGCGGGCCGCCGCCGCGCATGACGGCCCGGTCTACATCCGCACGAGCCGCCCGAAATCGCCGGTCATCTATCCGCCGGGCGAATCGTTCACCATTGGCAAAGCGAAGCAACTACAGGACGGCCGGGACGCGACGATCATCGCCATCGGCCTGCTCGTGTGGGAAGCGCTGGCCGCCGCCGAGGAATGTCAGCGCAAGGGATTATCCATCCGGGTCCTCGACATGCACACGGTCAAACCGCTCGATGAGACCGCGATTCTGCAGGCCGCCGCCCAGACCGGCGCCATCGTCACGGCCGAGGAGCATCTCCTGGACGGCGGCCTGGGCAGCCGGGTGGCGCAAGTGGTCGCCCGCAATAAACCCGTGCCGATCGAGTTTATCGGCTTGAACAATACGTACGCCGAATCGGGCCTGCACGAAGAATTATTCGAACGCTACCGCCTCACCGCCCCGCACATCGCCGCCGCCGTCGAGCGCGCGGTGAAGCGGAAGTAATTGTACCCCGTAATACCAAAATACTAAAAAACTTTATCAAAATTCTTGAGGAAAAATGTGATGTCGCTAGTGAACCGGGGAAAAATATCATTCACTTGCATAAAAAATCACCAGAAGACACCATATTCCTCGGTCCTGGTGATTTTGGGCTCTATGTTCTTACAAGTACAGCCGGCTTCTGGGGGGCACGCAAACCTATTTTGTATCAAGAACTACCAGAAATCTACAGAAGAAATTGGGCCATGATCTTATTGGAGGACCACCCATCTACTGGGCACCTTTATACTTCGGAGGATGTCAATAACTCTTCTTCAGCATGGCCTATGGACCATAGCGGTGCTGATTTCAAAATTACCAAGTTGAACCTTGGTCACTGCAAATCATTTTTCAGTAAAGACCAGTTTTTCAACTTACTCCAAGAAGCTTGGTGTGGCCTCCTCTAGTTCCCGAAAGCATTTGTAGACCACAAAAAAACCAGCAGGGGCAGTCTTGAAATATCAGCATCTGAGACTGGCCAGATCTACCCTCGTCACGGTGAAGCCGGTCGGGGCCGGTGACACGGCTATGTACCAGAAAAATAGGACAGATTTATTTTTGAAAAATAAATCTGTCCTATTTTTCGGTATAATGCACCCATGCTGCCCGGCCTGCTCATCCGATGGCTGGTCAATGCCGGCGCGCTCTGGCTGATCGCCTACGCCATTGAGGGCATTGAAGTGTCCGGCCCGCTGGCCGCGATTGTCGCCGCCGCGGTGCTGGGGATTATCAATGCGATCCTGCGCCCCATCTTCATTCTGCTCACGCTGCCCATCAATATCCTGACGCTCGGGCTCTTCACCTTCATTCTGAACGGTTTCATGCTCTATCTGGCCGGCACGCTGGTGCGCGGCTTCGAGGTGCAGGGCTTCTGGGCCGCCGTCTTCGGCGCGCTGGTCCTCTCAATCGTCAGCGGTCTGACGACGGCCTTCTTAAGCGATGAAGGACGCATCCGTCGCATCCACGTCAACATTGACCGACGATAAATGGCGCTCGAAGCCGATCTGAAGGCGGAGGCCCGCCGATTGGGGTTCGACGCCGTCGGCATCGCGCCCGCCGAACTCCCCGATCACCATGGCCGGCGGCTCGACCGGTGGCTGGCCCTGGGCCGTCACGGCGAGATGGGCTATATGGCCCGCACCCCCGAGCGGCGAGCTAATCCCCGGATCGTCCTGCCCGGAGCCAGGAGCGTCATCAGCCTGGCGATAAACTACTATCCCGGCGACCACGGGCCTCCGCCCGATGACAACTGCGGCAAGGTCGCCCGCTACGCCTGGGGGCGGGATTATCACCCGCTCATCGAGCAGCGCCTCGACGCGCTGGCCGGCTGGCTGCGCGCGCAGCGGCCGGAGGCGCAGATCAAGCCCTACGTCGATCACGGCCCGGTGCTGGAGCGGGCCGCGGCGCAGGAGGCGGGCCTCGGCTTCATCGGCAAAAACACGATGTTGATCACGGACGACTTCGGTTCATGGGTGTTTTTGTCGGAACTGCTCACCACGCTGGAACTCGAGCCAGACCGGCCGCAGACCAGCCAGTGCGGCAGTTGCCGGCTGTGCCTGGACGCCTGTCCGACCGGCGCGATCGTCGCCCCCTATGAGCTGGACGCGACGCGCTGCATCAGTTATCTGACGATCGAGTTGAAACGCGATCTGACGAACGCTGAGCGAACGGATGTCGGCGAATGGTTCTTCGGTTGCGACGTCTGCCAGGAGGTCTGCCCCTATAATCACCCGCCGACGGCCGCCGTCGAACCGGCCTGGCGCGAGGGCGCCGGAGCGTGGGCCGACCTGAATCAGATGGCCGGGATGCGCGATGAGGAGGCGATGGCGCCGCTGGCGAACACGCCGTTAACCCGGCCCAAGCGGGCCGGCCTGGTGCGCAACGCGCTCGCGGTGGCCGGCAATCGACCAAGCGCCGGGACGATCAAGGACGACGTTTAGCGATCGGCGGGGCGGCCGGGCGGGTACGACTCTTCGAATTCCGACGGCCGGACTTCCTGCGCCGGGCCGGGGGGCGGCGCGCCCGTGACGCGCACCTCGCGCTGGGGCAGCGGGATATGGATGCCGTTTTCCTTGAAGATCTTCCAGATTTCAAATCGCATGGCGCTCCGCACGTTCTCGACCCCCTCCTGCGGATCGTTGATCCAGAGGCGAAGCTCGAATTCCATGCCGCTCTCCCCGAAGTTCACGAAGAGGACGTTCGGCTGCGGAAATTTGAGCACCCGCGGATGATTGTCGGCGACGTGCAGCAGCAAATCCCTCACCTTGACCGGATCGGTCTGATAGGAGACGGGGACTTTCACGTGCAGCCGCACGGCGCGGTCCGAGTGCGACCAGTTGGTGATCTCCGACACCATCAGGCTGGCGTTGGGGATCAGCTTCTCCACGCCGTCCCGCGTCCGCACGACGATGTAGCGCGCGCCCAGCTTGACGACCCACCCGTAGCTGTCGCCCACCGTGATCACGTCGCCCTGTTTGATCGACCGGTCCAGCAACAAAATGATTCCGCTCACCAGATTGTTGGCGATCGTCTGCAAACCAAAACCCAGGCCGATGCCCAGCGCACCGCCAAAAATGGTGAGGGCCGACAGGTTGATCCCCGCCGTGTCGAGGACGATCAGCACGCCGACGGCGATCAGAAAAAACTTCAGGAAGCGCAGCGCCGCGGAGGAAAGGGTCGGGTCGATGTCGGTTCGGGCGCTCAGCCGGTTCTGCAGCGCCGCGGTCAACCGTCCGGCGAGAAAGAAAAGGGCCCCGAACAGGAAGAGGGCTTTCAACACAATGGCGATGGAAATACTCGCGGGGCCGAGATGGAGCAATGAAAAATGGGCCATCTGCAGGAGTTCGGCCTTGCGGCCGACGTACTGGGCGGCCAGCGTGATGACGCCGGCGGCCAGCGCCAGCCAGATGAAAAAGCGCGCGCCCAGGCGCTTGGGAAGGAACAGCGCCAGCGCGCAGGCGCCCGTCAGGTAGAGCATGAAAAACCAAATCGCGGGGATGGCGAGATCGACCACGCCGACGGCCGGCAGGATCCGGCCCAGCAGCGCATCGCTGACGGTCAACAGAGCCACCCACGCCAGCGGAAAGGTCAACACCGAGGCAATCCGCAGGCTGATGGTTCTGACCGAAAGCGGGGCGTCGGGCGGCGGGCTGGGCTCCAGCAGCTTTGTCACGCGCCGGTCCACCCACCAGGCGACGAGGCCGCAAGACACGACCAGCAGCGCCTCCGCCATGAAGGGCCACGACAATAGCGACAATATCATTTCAGGTTTCGGCATCGCTCCCGCGCCGGCGCGGTTTGCGCCGATCCTCCATCATTGAGTATAGCCGCAGATCGCCATCCGCGCGACCCTTCGACTTCGGCCCACGAATTTGAGTGTGGGCCTCCGCTCAGGATTCCGCCCCACGGGCTTTGCCCTGTGGGGCTTCACCGTCCGCGTTCGTCAGGGCCAGATAGGCGCTTCCCAGCCCGCCGGCGTCGTTGCCGCAGGCCGCCTTGCGAATTTCGATCTCGTCGATGGACACCCCATAGATCCGCGCGGCGACTTCTTCCCGCAGCCACGGCGCGAAGAGGTCGAAGGCTTCGCTGATCCCCCCGCCGATGATATAGCAACGCAGGTCCAGCAGATTGACGACGTCGGCAATCCCCATGCTCAGATAGACGGCGAACTGCCGGTAAACCGACCGGGCCGTGGCATCGCCCTCGCGGGCGGCCTGGGCGATCGCGTCGGGATCGATTGCGTCCGGCCGGTCCATCGCCAGCGCCCGCAGCGGGCCGGCCTTCGCCTGCTCCAACGCTTCCAGCGCGTAGCGTTCCAGCGCCGCCGCATTGGCGTATTGCTCCAAACAACCACGACTGCCACACCCGCACGGCCTGCCGTCGGGCGCCACCTTCAAATGGCCGAATTCGCCGGCCCGGCCGCCCTCACCCCGCCACAGTTTGCCATCGAGGACCAGCCCGCCGCCGATGCCGGTGCCCACGGTGATGAAGAGGAAGCTACGCGCATCCCTGGCCGAGCCCAGCCATTGCTCGCCCAAGGCGGCCGCATTGGCGTCATTTTCGATCACCACCGGCCGGCCGCAGGCCTCCTGCAGCCGGTCGCGCAGCGGGAAGCCGTTCCAATCGGGAAAGTTCGGCGACGCGATGACCAGGCCCCGCTCGACGTCCAGCACGCCGGGCACGCCGACGCCGATGGTGGGAATGAGCGCGGCGCCCGTGGAGCCTGAGGCGTCGGCCTGAAGGCGGGCTTGCAAATCGTGGATGGCGGCGGCGAGATTGCTCACGACGCGCACATGACCGGCCGACACCTCGGTCGGCCGCGCCGTGCGGGCCAGAATGCGGCCGGCGCCGGTGACTGCCAGCGCCTTGATGGCGGTCCCGCCCAGATCGACGCCGATGGCAATCCTGGAGGGCCGCGCCGCTTCCGTCATTCCTTCGCCGCCGGATGGCGCGTCGGCCCACGCGGGACGATCACGATGCCGGAGGAATCCACCTTGTAGTGCAGACTGTCCTGCCGCCGGTCGTAGCCGATCTCGGCGCCCGGCGCGATGACGTTGAAGCGGTCAACGATCACCCGCTGTAAACGGGCGCCCTTGCCGATCTCCGTGTAGTCCATCACCACCGATTCCTCGATCACGGCGTCCGGGTGCACCGTGACGCCCCGCCCGAGAATGGACCGCACGATCGTGCCGTCGTGGATCATCGCGCCCGCGCCGATGATTGAGTCGCGGACCGTCCCACTGAACATGCGGACCGAGGGGCCTTCATAGGCGTCGCTGAGGATCGGCCAGTGGTGGTTGCGCAAATCGAACGGCGGCGTCGGCCCCAGCAAATCCATGTGCGCCCGCCAGTAGGCGGCGATATTGCCCACGTCCCGCCAATAACCCGGTTCCTCGTAGGGTGTGAGGCCCGGCACCCGGTTGTCCAGAAAATTATAGGCCACGACCTTCGCCGTCTTGAACAACTCCGGCAGAATGGTTTTGCCAAAGTCATGGCCGGTGTTCCGTCCGGCGTCCTCCGTCAGGACGTCGACCAGCAGGTCGCGATTGAAAATATAATTGCCCATTGATGAGAAGGCCCGGGTCGGGTCGCCGGGTATCGGTTTGGGCCGCTCCGGCTTTTCCTCAAATCCGGTCACGCGCCCCGACGCGTCCGCCTCGATGATCCCGAACCCGCCGGCCTCCGATATCGGCACGGGCAGCGCCGCAATGGTGACGTCGGCTTGGTGCTCCATATGATGGCTGACCATCTGGTTGATGTCCATCCGGTAGATGTGGTCCGCACCGAAAATAGCGACCAGATCGGGATGAAAATCGCGCACGAGATTCAGGTTCTGATAGACCGCATCCGCCGTGCCCTGATACCAGCTCTCGCCCCAACGCATTTGCGGCGGCACCACGGTAACGAAATGATCCTTGATCCGTCCGCCGACCCGCCACGCCGTCCGCAAATGCTCGATCAGGGACTGGGCCTTGTATTGGACCAGCACGTAGGTGGAATAGAAGCCGGAATTGGTGAAATTGCTCAGGACGAAATCGACGATCCGGTAGCGGGAGCCGAAGGGCACCGCCGGCTTGCTGCGCTCCTTCGTCAGCGGATAGAGCCGCTCGCCCTTTCCGCCGGCCATGATGATGCCCAGGACTTTGGGTCGCGCCACCGCAACCTCCGGAACGCCCCGGAACGGGGATGGAAAGGAGGCGCGCGCCCTGTCGTGTGTCAGGCACGCGCAAGGGCCACTATACGAAAGGGTCAAAACCGATGTCAAGACAACCACATCGACGGGAAATGATTATTTACTCATTCGAACGCCTTTGCTACAATGGGCCGGCAATGGATGCGCAGAAAGTCAGCTCCATGCTGTCCGAGATCGCCGCGCTGCTGGAATTGAAGGGTGAGAATCCCTTCAAAATCAAAGCGTATGAAAATGGCGCCCGCATCGTCGAGGGGCTGGGCGACCGGCTCCCCTCCCTGGTGAAGGAGCGGCGGCTTTCCGAACAGAAAGGCATCGGCCCGGCGCTGTCCGAGAAGATCACCGAGCTGGTTGAGACCGGGCGGCTGCCTTATTATGACGAGCTGCGTAAAGAATTTCCCCCCACGATTTTCGAACTGCTCGACATTCCCGGCCTGGGCCCCAAAAAAATCCGGCAGCTCTATCAGCAGCTCAACATCCGCTCGCTGGGCGAGCTGGAGTACGCCTGCCTGGAAAACCGGCTGCTGACGCTCGAGGGGTTCGGAGAAAAAAGCCAGGCCAACATTCTGCACGGCATTCAATTGCTCAAACGCCATCAGGGACAATTCCTCTTCTCCGAAGCGCTGGAGGCGGCCGAGGCGCTGGTCGGCCAACTCGCCGCGCTGCCCGCTGTGCAGCGCATCAGCATCGCCGGCAGTCTGCGTCGACGGAAAGAGACGGTCAAAGACATCGACCTCGTCGTCAGCTCCGCGTCGCCCGCCGCAGTGATGGAAGCGTTCGTCGCGCTGCCGGAGGTCACGGAAGTGGTCGCCCGGGGCGACACGAAGAGCAGCGTCCGGCTCAATTCCGGCATGCAGGCCGATCTGCGGGTCGTCACCGATCAGGAATTTCCCTATGCGCTGCACCATTTTACCGGCAGCAAAGAGCACAATACGGCGCTGCGGGGGCTGGCCAAATCACGCGGGATGAAGATGAATGAGTACGGCCTGTTTCGCGGCGACGAGTTGATCCCGTGCAAGGACGAGGCACAAATCTATGCCGCGCTCGATATGCAGGAGATCCCGCCCGAGCTGCGCGAGGACGGCGGCGAAATCGAGGCGGCGCAGGCCCGCCGGTTGCCCGCTCTCGTCACCAACGAGGAGATCCAGGGCGTCTTTCACGTGCACACGAACGAAAGCGACGGACGCCATTCGTTGGAAGAGATGGTCGACACCGCCCGGGCGCTTGGCTACCGGTACATCGGCATTTCCGATCACAGCCGGACGGCCCATTATGCCCACGGCCTGTCGATCGAGCGGGTGCAGGCCCAACACCTGGCGATTGACGCACTACAGGCACGTTGCACGGACATCATCATTTTCAAGGGGATCGAATCGGACATCCTGCCCGACGGCTCATTGGATTATCCCGACGAGATTCTCGCGCAGTTTGATTTTGTCATCGCTTCCGTGCACAGCCGCTTCAATATGGAAGAGGCGGAGATGACCGACCGCGTGATCCGCGCCGTCAGCCACCCGTCCGTCACGATCCTGGGCCATCCGACGGGGCGGCTACTCCTGTCGCGCGACGGCTATCAGATCAACCTGCCAAAAGTACTGCGCGCGGCCAAAGCGCATGGCACCGTTGTGGAATTGAACGCCAACCCCCATCGGCTCGACCTCGACTGGCGGATATGCAAAGAGGCCCGCGAATTGGGCGTCAAAATCAGCATCAACCCCGACGCGCACAATATCCATGGCCTGCGCGACACGCGCTATGGCGTCGGCATCGCCCGTAAGGGCTGGCTGACGCGCGAGGATATCTTCAACACGCAGAGCGTCGAGCAGATCCGACAGACCTTCATGACCCGGCACGCGACCGCGTAGCATGACGACTCCGTCCCTCATCATGCGAATCACCGAGAACCGCCGCCAACCGACGACAGACGACGTGGAACTGCGCTATCTGCGGCTGGCGGCCATCGAAGGACAGCCTGCTCAGAATTTCGACTTCATCCCCGGCCAGGTGCTGGTCGTCAGTTGCGGCGGTGGTAAGCCCGGCTATTTTGCCATCGCCTCCGCCCCGGGCGAAGGGCCCCACTTCGATTTGCTGCTTCGCCGCAGTCAGGGTGCGTCGGCCGCGCTGTGCGATCTGACGGTGGGGGCCGAGGTGCAGGTGGCCGGCCCGCAGGGCAAAGGCTTTCCGCTGGAGCCGCATCGGGGGAAAAACCTTCTGCTCATCGGCGTCGGCACGGGCATCGCGCCGTTGCGCTCGGTGATTCGAGCCGCAGCCAAAGAACGCTCGCGCTACGGCCGGGTCATGTGTTTTTACGGCGCGCTCACGCCGCAGCATGTTTGCTTTCATGACGAGATGCGCGAATGGCTCGAGTGGGGCGTTGAAACGTTCGTGAGCGTCACCGATCCGAACGGCCAGCCGTGGCAGAGCCACGTCGGCTTCGTACAGCAGAATGTGGGGCGGGTCGGCCCATCGTCGAAAGATACCGTGGCGATGCTGGTGGGAATGCCGGAGATGATTCAGGCCAATACGGAACTACTGCGCCGTCTGGGCTTCCTGCCCAACGCAATTTTGCTGAATTACTGAAGCGTCAGTGATCCGCAGAGGCCAAACAACCCGTGCCTATTTCCCGGGTTTGCCTTTGTGGCCTTTCGGGGGACCGCCACCAGGACCGCCGGGGCCGCCAGGGCCAGGGTTAGGACCGCTGACGGCGACAAAGTGCTTGCCTTTGAATTTCGGCCCTTGCGCCTTGTAGGCCTTGTACTCCTGCGCGCGGAACTCACGCAATTTCTCAATCTTATATTTGCGCAAGCCCGGCGGGAGTGACTTGTAGACCACGTGGACCC
>CAZJRH010000052.1:0-1582 GCA_964548215.1 uncultured Nitrospirota bacterium | reverse complement strand
GATCTGTTGCGGCTCGGCGTCGTGTGAGGGCGGTCATGGCAACCCGCAACACGAAGCCCAAATCCCTGACGCCCAAACAACTGACCGAGCGGGCCCGCCGCATCCGGCTCTTGCTGCTCGACGTGGACGGGGTGCTGACCGACGGCCGGCTCTTTTATGACGAGCAGGGAAACAGCATGAAGTCCTTTCACATCCACGACGGGCATGGGTTGGTCGCGCTCAGGAAGGCGGGAGTGCTGATCGGCCTGATCAGCGGCCGCCAGTCCAAAGCGGTCGAGACGCGCGCCGGCGAGCTGAAGATCGACATCGTGCACCAGGGCGTGGACGACAAACTCCCGGTTTATGAACGGCTACTTTCGGCCCATCGCCTCTCGGACGAGCAGGTGGCCTACGTCGGCGACGATCTGCCTGATCTGCCGGTGCTGAATCGCGTCGGCCTGGCCGTGGCGGTCGCCTCGGCCATACCGGCCGTCCGCCGGGCCGCGCACTGGGTCACCAAAAATCCCGGCGGGGCGGGGGCCGTGCGCGAAGTGGCCGACCTGCTGCTCTCCGCCGCCTCATCCGGGCGCGCCACATGATCCCGCAGCCTCAAGTGGCCGCCAAACCCTACATTCGAAACCTGCCCAATTTCCTGACGACGCTGCGGCTGCTGTCGATCCCGTTCCTCGTCATGCTTTTTTACCTCCCGATTCCTTATCAGTTTGAGCTGGTCGGAGCGGTCTTTCTACTGGCGTCTGCGACCGATCTGATCGACGGCTATATCGCCCGGCGGCGCGAACAGATCACCGATCTGGGCAAACTGCTCGATCCCGTGGCGGACAAACTGCTGGTGATCGCGGCGCTGGTGCTGCTGGTCGAGGCCGACCGGCTCTGGGCCTGGCTTGCGATTCTCATCGTCGGCCGGGAAATTGCCGTCACCGCATTGCGGGCCATCGCCTCCAGCAGCGGCCGCGTCATGCAGGCCGAGGGGATGGGAAAGCTCAAGATGACCTTTCAGGTTGTCGGCATTACCATGCTCTTTGTCTTCGATCCAGCCGCGCACCCCTGGGCCTGGCAGGCGGGCACGGCCGCGCTGGGCGTGGCCGCCGTGCTGGCCCTGGTCTCCGCCGGCCGCTATGCCATGCAGGTGGGCCAATTGCTTGGTCTCATTAAAAGCAACCGTTAAACGGGTGCGGGGGCGCGCTTGATACCCTATGGCGTGATCCTGGTCGCATTTTTCCTCGGCTCCATTCCCTCCGGCTTGCTGGCCGTCAAATTACTCACCGGATCCGACCCACGGAAAGCTGGCAGCGGCAACATTGGCTTCACCAATGTCCTACGAGTCTCTTCCAGGGCCGCCGCCGCGTTGACACTGCTGGGAGACGTGGGAAAAGGCGCACTGGCCGTCTGGTTGATGCGGCAATTCGGCGGCTCCGCAAGTCCCGGGCCCATTGACGGTATGGAGATGGCGGCAGGATTGGCGGCGGTCACCGGCCACATGTTTACACCATTTCTTCGCTTTAAGGGCGGCAAAGGCGTGGCGACAGCCCTGGGGGCCCTGCTGGTGGCGACGCCCTGGGTCGCCCTCATCACGGTCATCGTC
>CAZJRH010000051.1:0-2549 GCA_964548215.1 uncultured Nitrospirota bacterium | reverse complement strand
AGGGCGGCATGTATCCGGCTTTGCGCGCCGAGTCGCTCGCCGAGCTAACAAAGCTGGATCTGCCGGGCCTCGCCATCGGCGGCCTGGCGGTCGGCGAGCCCGAGGCGGAGCGCCTGCAGGTATTGGACACGCTGCTGCCGGCCATGCCGGCGGACCGCCCGCGCTATCTGATGGGCGTCGGCCTGCCCGAGGATCTGGTCGAGGGGGTCTGGCGGGGAGGCGATCTCTTCGACTGCGTGATGCCCACCCGCCACGCCCGGACGGGATGGCTCTTCACAACCACGGGGCGTATTCTGATCAAGCAGGCGCGCTACGCGACGGATGAGTCGCCGATCGATCCGGCTTGCGGGTGCGACACCTGCCGCACGCATTCGCGGGCCTATCTGCGTCATCTGTTCCAGGCGAATGAGCTGCTGGCCGTCCGCTTGCATACCACGCACAATCTCTATTATTATCTGTCGCTCATGCGCGGGATGCGCGAGGCGGTCGGCGCCGGCCGGTTGGAGGCGTTTCGCCGGGACTTTTATCGAATGCGAAAGGATGGTGAAGGATGATCGGTCACGGCATGATGGCAAATTTCTTGACCGCCACCGCCTGGGCGCAGGGCGCTCCGGCGGGAGCGGCTCCCGGCGGAGGCCCGCCGGGCAACCCCCTCATCGGCCTCATCCCCTTCGCGCTGATTCTTGTGCTGTTTTATGTGTTGATGATTCTTCCCCAGCAGCGCCAGCGGAAAAAACAGCAGACGATGCTCGCCGCGCTCAAAAAGGGCGACCGCGTGGTGACCAGCAGCGGACTGATCGGCGCGATCACCAACATCCATGACGACGTCGTGACGCTGCAGATTGCCGATGACGTGAAAGTGAAGATGCTGCGCACCGCGGTCGCCGCGCTGCGCACCGACGCCGAAAGCGGGAGCTAAGCGTTCGATGAAACGGCGCATCGGCGCGCGGCTGCTCCTCATCGCGGCAACCATCCTTGTCTCGGTTGTACTCTTCCTGCCCTCCACCCCGTGGCACCAGGCGATGCCGGACTGGTGGAAGCGTTTTCTGCCCAGTCAGGGCATCACGCTGGGGCTCGATCTGCTTGGAGGCATGCACGTGGTGCTCACGGTCGAGGCGGAGAAGGCGGTCGAGGGCGCCATCGAGCGCACGTTATCAACGCTGCCAGGCTCACTGGTTGCGCAACAGTTGGAGGGCGCGTCAGCCGAACGGGTCGGTCCCTTCGAGCTGGCGTTGCTCTACACGGACGAGGCCGTGAAGGAGCGGCTGACCAAGTTCATGGAGGAGAGTTACCCCATGCTCTATAACGTCGACCGCGCCGCGCCCGCCGACGGCCACGCGGGCCGGCTCGTCTACCGCGTGCGCGAGAGCGATCAGGCGCGGATCAAGGAAAGCGCGGTGACCCAGGCGCTGGAAACGATCCGCAATCGCGTCGACCAGTTCGGCGTCACCGAACCGCTGATCCAGCGGCAGGCGGCCAATGAAATCCTGGTGCAGTTGCCGGGGGTGAAGGAGCCGCAACGGGCGCTGGAGCTGATCGGCAAAACGGCCCAGCTCGAGTTCAAGCTGGTGAGCGAGGAAAGCCCCGCATGGAGCAAATTGCCCGGGCGGGTGCCCCCGTCGCAGGAGCAGGCGGTCGCCGCTGAGGCGGCGGCGCAGTTGGCCCCCGATGAAGAGCTGCTCTTCGAACGGATTGTCGACCCGGAAACAGGCGACGTCCGCAAAGCGCCCTTTATCCTCAAGCGGACCGCCGTGCTGACGGGCGATCTGCTGACCGACGCGCGCGTCACCATCGGCCAGTTCAACGAGTCGCAGGTCTCCATCACCTTCAACAGCATGGGGGCGGAACTGTTCAAAAAGGCCACGACCGAGCATGTGCAAAAGCGGCTGGCCATCGTGCTGGATAATACGATCTATTCCGCGCCGGTGATCCAGGAGCCCATCTCCGGCGGCCGTGCGCAAATTACGGGCAATTTCACCACGCAGGAGGCGAACGATCTGGCCATTGTCCTGCGGGCGGGCGCGCTTCCGGCCCCCGTGACGATCATCCAGAACGTGACGGTCGGCCCGACGCTGGGGCGCGACTCGATCGAGGCGGGGATCAAGGCCGCGTTGCTGGGCGCCGCGCTGGTGCTGTTCTTCATGGCGTTCTATTACCGGCTGGCCGGCGTCATCGCCGACTTCGCGCTCTTGTTGAACGTCGTCCTGCTGATCGGCGCGCTGGCGGCCTTCAACGCCACGTTGACGCTCCCCGGGTTGGCGGGCATCATTCTGACCATCGGGATGGCGGTCGATTCGAACGTGCTGATCTTCGAGCGCATCCGCGAAGAGCTGCGGCAGGGCCGGCCCGTTCGGCTCGCGATCGACGCGGGCTACGACAAGGCCTTCGCCTCGATCGTCGATTCCAACGTGACGACGTTGATCACGGCGGTCGTGCTGTTTCTGCTGGGGACCGGGCCGATCAAGGGCTTTGCGGTGACGTTGAGCCTCGGCGTGACGATCAATCTCTTTACGGCCATCGTCGGCACGCGGGTGTTTTTCGACTGGATG
>CAZJRH010000050.1:0-2286 GCA_964548215.1 uncultured Nitrospirota bacterium | reverse complement strand
GGGGACAGATTTCAAATCTGTCCCCATCCGTTGCCGTTCCACCGCGGCAAATCCGATGTCGTTGATCTGGGCATGCGTCGCGCAGTCGGCGCATCCGGCAAAATAGATATTCAACCGATTGGGCATCGTGGGATTGATCAGATCGGATCGTTTGACAAAATAGTCGGTGACCGCCTTAGCCCAGGGCTGCGCATCGATCAGCGAATTCGGGCTGGTCGCGGCGTGGGGACAAGCCATCACATTGCGCAGCGTGTGACCGCAAGCCGATCGGGTGGAAAGGCCGATCGCTTCAAGCCGCTCCCAAATGACGGGCACTTCTTCCAATCGGACCCAATGCAACTCCAGATCCTGCCGGGTCGTGAGATGCGCCCACCCCCGGCCGTGCGTTTCGGCCAACTCGGCGAGCGCCGTGAGCTGCTCGGCGGTCACCCGGCCGCCCGGAATCCGAATCCGGAGCATAAAGTAACCGGGATGCTTCTGGCTGCAGACGCCGTAGGTCTTCAGACGATAGAAATCATCCTCGGTCAGCGCCAGCACGCCCTGCTCACGGATTTTGTCAAAATCAAGCCCGAGCCCTTCGCGCTTGATCCGCTCCACCTCGAGCGCGCGAGGATAGGTGAACGGATAGCCCGTGAGCGGCTTGGCTACCGGCAGAGGAGCAGGCGCGCTCGACGGGGTCGGGCTTGCTTTGCCGCCGGCAACAACGGCCACCGGCTTCGTCTTCCTCTCCAGCAGCAAATCGTCAACCAACTGGGCGCAACTCCCGCAGCCGGTGGAAGCTTTCGTGCATTGGGCCACCTCGTCACGGCTCTTAAGCCCATTTTCCTGGATGACGCGAACGATCGTCCCCTTGGTCACGCCGTGGCAGTTGCAAATCAATTCCGTATCGGCCATTGACGAAAGCGGAGAAAACGAACCGCCGCTAGTCGTACCGTCCACGGCGGGCTGGCCCAGCAGGCTCTCTTTCCTTTTGGGCGACAATTCCTCGCCGCTCTGGAGCAGTTGAAACAGCCGGGGCCCCTCGCGGGTATCTCCCAGGAGGACCATCCCGACCAGTCGACTGCTTTTGAGAACGAGCTTTTTGTAGATTGCCGCCTGAGTATCGACCATCACCAGTTCTTCGGTGCCGTCGCCGCCGATGAACGCTCCCGCGGAGGTCAGGTTGATGCCGGCGACCTTGAGCGTCGTCGAGCAGAGCGTGCCTTCATAGACGGGATCCGGAGCGGCGCGATGGAACCCCTGCAAATCCTTGGCGAGCATCCGCGCCGCCACCCGCGCCTGATCCCGAAGCGGGGCGACCAGCCCGTAACAGCAGCCCCGGTGCTCGATGACATCGCCGACGGCATAGATGCCGGGCGCGCTGGTCCGCATCTGATCGTTGACGATAATCCCCCGGTTCGTTGCCAGGCCGGCCTGTTTGGCCAATGCAAGATCGGGCTTCACGCCGATGCAGATGAGCGCCATGTCGGCCGGCAACCGCTCGCCCGATGCGAGCCGGACGGCCTCCACCGCCCCGTCGCCGCACAGTTCAGCCGCCGAGCTGCTGAGCCGCACCTCGATCCCCAGCCGTTCGATCTCCCGTTTGAGCATGGCGCCGCCGACCGGGTCGAGCTGCTGCTCCATGAGCCGATCGGCCAGATGGATAACGGTGACCGAGACGCCATAATTAATCAGCCCCCGGGCCGCTTCCAGTCCCAGCAACCCCCCGCCGATCACGACGGCCCGACGGCTTCTGCGCGCCTGGTCAATGATCTTCTGCGTATCTTCGATGGTTCGAAAGACAAAGACGCCCCGCTTCTCCACGCCGGTGATCGGCGGAAGAGATGGGGCCGCTCCGACGGCGATCAGCAGACGGTCGTAGGAGGTGACGGCGCCCGTGGAGTCGGTGACCGACGACCGGGCCGGATCGATCGCCGTCACGCGCACCCCCGCCCGAAGATCGATCCGATGCTCCTCATACCATTCCCTCGAATTCAGATGGATCGATTCGATCGGCCGCCGTCCGGCCAGAACATCCGAGAGCAGAATCCGGTTGTAATTGACGTGGGGCTCCTCGCCGAAGATGGTGATCGAGATCACCGGCGCGTCGCGCTCCGGCCCCGCCTGGAGGTTTAACAATTCCTCCACCACGGCGACCCCCGCCATGCCGTTGCCGATGACGACAAGCCGTTGCGCTCCACTAGCCCCCAAACACCACCTCCATCCGCACTCTCCCGGCCGCAGCCTCCAACGGCGGAGCGGGGATCCACGTGACGGGTCCCGCGGAAGGCGCCAGCCAGGATTTCC
>CAZJRH010000049.1:0-2161 GCA_964548215.1 uncultured Nitrospirota bacterium | reverse complement strand
GGTGACCGACAAGGGCGGCACCATGCGGCTCGGCAACTACACCTGCCGGGTGGCGCCGAAAACCCGGGCCGCGGCGGCGTATGGGACCGACGAGGTGGCCGAACGCCACCGCCATCGCTATGAATTCAACAATCGTTACCTGGACAAATTCACCAAGGCCGGGCTGGTCATCAGCGGCCGCTGGCCGAAGCGGGGGCTGGTCGAAATCATCGAGCTGAAAGATCATCCGTGGTTTCTCGCCACCCAGTTTCATCCGGAGTTTCGCTCCAAGCCCCTCAGCCCCCATCCGCTCTTTCGCGAGTTCATCGCCGCGGCGCTTGGTCAGGCCCGGAGTTAGATGATGGCCCAACCGATCACCATCGCCGATTTCACCGCCGGGGCGGGGAGGCCGCTCTTTCTCATCGCCGGTCCCTGCGTGATTGAGAGCGAAGCCATCGTCATGGAAACGGCGACGGCGGTGAAGCGGTTGGGAGAAAAACTCAACATCCCGGTCGTTTTCAAATCCTCCTACGATAAAGCCAACCGCAGCGCGATCGACTCCTACCGCGGCCCCGGGTTGATCGCCGGCCTGAAGATACTGCGGCAGGTGAAGGAACGGCTTGGCCTGCCGTTGCTCTCCGACGTCCATCATCCCGATGAGGTTGAGGCGGCGGCCGAGGTGCTCGATATCCTCCAGATTCCCGCCTTCCTTTGCCGGCAGACCGATCTGATCGTGGCGGCGGCCAAAAGCGGCAAAATCGTCAATGTGAAAAAGGGTCAGTTCATGGCGCCCTGGGAGATGGGCAATATCGTCAAGAAAATCGAATCGGCGGGCAACCACCGCATCCTCCTGACCGAACGGGGCGCCAGCTTCGGCTACAACAATCTGGTCACCGACATGCGATCGATCCCGATCATGCAGCGCTTCGGCTATCCGGTGATTTTCGACGCCACGCACAGCGTGCAACTGCCAGGCGGGCAGGGCACCAGCTCGGGCGGCCAGCGGGAGTTCATTCCCACGCTGACGAGGGCCGCCGTGGCTGCAGGTTGCGACGGCCTCTTCATGGAAGTGCACCCCAATCCCGACAAGGCGCTCAGCGACGGGCCGACACAGGTGCCGCTGGCCGAATTGGAGGGGCTGTTGCGGCAGGTCAAGGCGATCGAGGCCGCCGTGCGGGTGATCTCATGAGCCGTCGACCCGCACCGCGCAGTCGCGCTCCGAAGGCTGCATCGGCATCGACACCCCCAAAACATCAAACGCCGTTGGCGTTGGCCAAACGCGTCCTGGAGCTGGAGGCGGCGGCGATCCTCGCGCTGGTGCCCCGATTGGGCGAGCCCTTCCTGAAAGCGCTTGATCTGCTCATGGCCTGCCGCGGGCGGGTGGTCGTCACCGGCATGGGCAAGTCGGGGATCATCGGGAAGAAAATCGCAGCCACGCTGTCCAGCACCGGCACCCCGGCGCTCTTTCTTCACGCCGCAGAAGGCATTCACGGCGATCTCGGCATGCTGGACCGTCGCGACGTTGTCCTGGCGCTGTCCAACAGCGGCGAGACGGAGGAGCTGGTCAAAATCCTCCCGACGATGAAGCGGCTCAAGGCGCCGCTCATCTGCCTGACGGGTAAAGCCAATTCAACCCTGGCCAAATACAGCGACGTGGTCATCGACGTGTCCGTGCCTGAAGAGGCCGGGCCGTTGAGCGTGGTGCCGACCTCGAGCACAACCGCCGCCATGGCCATGGGTGACGCGCTCGCCGTGGCCCTGATGGAACGGCGCGGCTTTAAGGCCGAGGATTTTGCGCTCCTGCACCCGGGCGGCACGCTGGGACGGCGTTTACTCCTGCGGGTGGAAGACGCCATGCACACCGGACCAGCCATTCCGCGCGTCGGACCATCGACGCCGATGAAAGAGGTCATCCTGGAAATGACGTCGAAAAAACTGGGCTTTACCGCGGTCACCGAGGCCGACGGCCGGCTGGTGGGCATCATCACCGACGGCGATCTGAGGCGGCTGTTGCAAAAAAGCCCGGGAAGCGAGCCGGTCGGCCACCAGGTCTTCGCGTTGACGGCCGCCGAGATCATGACCAAAAATCCCAAGACGATCGATCCTGACGCGCTGGCGGCCAAGGCCGTGCAGATCATGGAAGAACACGCCATCATGACGCTGGTCGTCATCAATCGCGCCC
>CAZJRH010000048.1:0-7759 GCA_964548215.1 uncultured Nitrospirota bacterium | reverse complement strand
TTGTCCGCCCCCAATTCCCCCAAAACAAAAACAGGAGCAAATGGAAAATTCCTCCCCAAACCCCTCCTTTTCCATTTGCGACTTCCAAATTCAAAAACAAATGAGCCGAAGTTTTGGCAAATCCTTTCCCCAAAAAATAGTTTTGCCAAAACTTCGTCCGCATTGTTCCGCCACCTGCCTGAATACTTGGAAGGCAGAACCCCAAAAAGAAAAATGTCCTTTCCATTTTCAGAAAAAATTGGTCGCGCGCAAATCCGAAAAGCAAGGAACATTTTTTCTTTTTGGGGTTGCCGAGTGAAGCGAGGCAGTGGCGGAACGATACGAGCGTACGATTTAGTTTCAAGCCACCACGCGCTCCGCGCGTACGACATCATTACCTCACTTTGTTTTGGAAATAGGTGCGAGTTTGGTACAATACAGACACCAGAATTTCCCGCTAGGGAAATTCCCCTATTTTCTATTTTCCATTCACCATTCTCAGTTCTGGCGGGAAATTGGAAAATGGAGAATAGAAAATGGAAAATGGGGGAGATAGGCGCCGTCTTTGTGGAGTTGAGCGATGGGTAACGCCGTGGTGCGGGAGCTGACGGTCAAAACGGGGCAGCGGGAGGAATTGGTGGACCTCACCGCGCAGGTGAATCGTGAAATCAAAGCCGCCGGTGTTCAGGAGGGGTTCTGCCATCTCTCGGTGCTGCATACGACGGCGGCGATTTTAGTCAACGAATCGGAGTCCGGGTTGGTGCACGACCTGCTCGGCGCCCTGGATCGCCTCATCCCGGTCAAGTCGGATTATGCCCACCCCGACGGCAACGCCCATGCCCACATCAAAGCGGCGGTCATCGGCGCATCCAAGACGCTCTCGATCCGCAATGGCAAGCTGTTACTCGGCACGTGGCAGACGGTATTTTTGATCGAATTCGACGGTCCGCGTGATCGGAAATTGACACTGCAGTTGATTCCGGCGTAATAATTCCGGGGACACCATACTTAATTATTGACTCCCCTTAGCGATCGGGATACCCTCGCAGCATGGCGAGAATGGCACGGGTGGTTGCTCCAGGCTTTCCCCACCACACCACACAACGCGGCAATCGCCGGCAGCGAACATTTTTTCATGATGAGGACTATCAGGCCTATATCCGGCTGATGGCCGAATGGTGCTCTCGCATGAAGGTCGAAGTGTGGGCCTACTGTCTGATGCCGAACCACATGCATGTGATTGCGGTCCCGCAATCTGAAGAGGGTTTGCGACGTGCGATTGGGGAGGCGTATCGGTGGTATACGCGGGAGATCAATGTTCGTGAGGGATGGCGGGGACATCTGTGGCAGGGGCGATTCGCTTCGTTTCCAATGGATGAGAGCTATCTGTTAGCGGCCGCACGATATGTGGAGCTCAATCCGGTGAGAGCGAAACTGGTGGACAGACCCGAGGCGTACAAATGGAGTAGTGCCGTGGCGCATTATGAGGGGCGGGATGACGAACTTGTGAACGTCTCGCCTCTACTGGGCCTCGTTGGCAATTGGCGGGAGTTTCTTTCACAGGCAGCTCCACAGCATCAGGTGGAAGAGCTTCGCCGCCATGAGTGGACGGGGCGTCCCCTTGGGGGTGACGGGTTTGTGGCCACGCTTGAACAAGCATTGGGTCGTATTCTTCATCGTCGAAAACCAGGACCGAAGCGAAAGACACTGAATTAAGTATGGTGTCCCTGGAATTGTCCAAATGATGGATTCGGAATTCTTATCAACGATACACAGAGCGCGACTGCAAGGTAGTCTCATAATTGTGATCGTCGCCACGACGATACTAGTTGGTTGCGGTGATTCAAGTCCGTCCGTGGATGAGGCTTATAGGGTTGGTTATGACATCGGGCTTGCTGATGAATGTGGTAGACCTGGTGTTCGAAAAGAGCCAATGCCTTCGGCTTATGATGATTCTTTGGACAAAGGTAAGCTTGCTTCGGCTTTTCAGAGCGGATATTGGGCCGCAAGAAACGAATCACAACCGTGCAAATAGCGCCAATGAAGAAACACTCCGAGTCTACGATGCCTAACAACAGCTTCAACACGGCCCCGCTTTTCCGCTGCGCTCCAAAGCGGGCCGGTTAAGCTGAGCGTTAGCGAGGCAAGAATATGAACGTGGCAGAGGTTTTGACATCGCTCGGATGGCCACATTTTGCGTTCTTGTTCGCACTGGTGTGCGTGTTCCTTTTTCATTCGCAACTCGCTGGTCTTCTCGCTCGGATAACGTCAATCGACAAGAGCGGAATTAAGGCCCAGGGGTCGCCCGAAGCTCAACGGGAGGAGAAAAAGAAGGAGGCGGCACAGGAACTCTTGCTTGCAATCGGCAACTCGATAGTTATCCAAGATATCGAGACCCGTATCCGGCAAGACCTAGAAAGCCGAGAACTGGACACAGCTGGCGATACGGTGAAGGTCCTGATAAAGCACTTGGCGGCAACTAAGATCCTCCTTGAGTTTGAGCAAATCCACAACTTGATCTTTGGAAGCCAGATATTCCTTCTAAAGAAGCTTAATGAGGTCGCCGGTCAGGGTAAGCCCGAAGAGTTTGTGGCGGCCCATTTTGAACACGCAAAGGCACTCTTTCCAGATTCATTCCGAGAGTGGACCTTGGCGCAGTACTTGGAGTTTCTTTTTGCGCGGATTCTAGTCCTTCGTAAAGACGGTGTTTACCACATCACTAACTTGGGCGTTGAGTACCTCACTTGGGTCGTCAGGAATGGACGCCGCGAAGATAGTCCCCTGTAGCCCCGCTAACCTGACACTCAACCCGACCGGAGACAGCGCGGCGGCTCGCGGTCGCTCGTGGGCTCGGCGGCCGGCGGGTTAGTTAGGTGCGTTGCGCTGCAGCAATGAAGCGGCCCACGAGATCTAACTCCTATGAAGAAAATAGGGACAGACACTATTTTCTTGGCGCGAAAAGTTGAGGGGAATTCTGGGGGACACCATACTCAATTACTCCAAGGATTGAACGGACGTAGTTGCCTGAGGGCACGGAACGATTCGGGCGTGATCTGGGCAGAGTGCTCAGCCGTCAAAAAACCAGGTCCCAGGCGGAATAATTTAAGTATGGTGTCCCCGGAACTCCGTCCCCGGAACTCCGCGAATTCGATGGTCCGCGCGAGCGGAAATTGACACTGCAGCTGATTCCAGCGTAACCCTTACTCGTTCCACAACTCCATCTGCGCCCGCGGCTCCAGATGCTCGGCGCGATAGCCGAGGCTCCGCAGGTGCGCGGCAAATTCCGGCGGCCCATGCAGCGTGAAGATCTGTGACGGGCCGGCCCGGCGCACATACTCCAGCAGCTCGTCAAAGTCGGCGTGATCGGACATCGGGATGGCTTCATCGACGCCGTACCGTTCCAGCACGTCGTCATCCATGGCCCACCCCGTGAGAAAGGCCGTGCGCCGGCGCGGCAGCCGGGCCATCATCGGAGAGCGCCGCAGATAGGGCGGCAGCATCAGGACTTTCCCGTAGTAATTTCCCCCGTTCATGACCTCGCAGCGCGGAAAGGAAATTCCCAGCTCCCGGTAGCGTTCGATGACGGTGTGGATCTGCGGCGCCACCATGACGGCGTAGCCCAGCCCGTCGAGCAACTTGGCGGCTTCCGGTCCTTTGCCCATCTGATAGGCGAAGAGCACGGGCACCTGCCGTTCTTCAATGGCCTGTTCGATGAAGGAGACCAGCCGCTGGACGACCGCCGCGCGGTCCGGAAAGCGATAGCGGGGTTTGCCGAAGGTGCACTCCATCACGAGCACGTCGCAGGGCAGGATCTCGGCCGGTTCGGCGGTCAGGCTGGGGCGCAATCTGAAGTCGCCGGTATAGACGATTCGGCGCCCGCCGGATTCGATCAGCAATTGGGATGAGCCGAGCATGTGGCCGGCCGAGAACAGTTCCAGCCGCAGATGATCCAGCGTAAACGGTTCCCGGTACGGATGCGGTTCCAGGGCGGCCAGACTGACTTTATGGCCGATCAGTTTGGCCGTGGGCGGCGTGCAAATGATCTTTTTATGCCGGGCGAAATGGTCGCCATGGGCATGGGACACAAATGACAGGGCTTTGACGCGGGTGGCATCCATCCAGAGCGGGCTGCCGTGGAGCCGGAGACCCTGCTGCAAGCTGACCGGGGGAGGTGCAAGAGGCATGGCGTGGGCGCCAGCATAGCACAGGGGAAGAACATATTGACAATTCCCTTTTCTCTGTTATCTTACAGGGATAGCCGTCGGTAACTTGGCGGTGCTGTCTGTGTGACGAGGAGGTGTCTCGATGGTGGTGCGATCGGCCCCATGCATGCGCAATCTGGTGTTGGCCGGGTTTGTCTGCGGATTGGTGGGCGTAACGGCAACCCCTGCGCCGGCCCAGTCGATTCAAGACAAGGTGGAACAACGCATGGAGGCGGGCGAAACCGCGCTCGACTCAGCTGCATCGTCGGCCGAGCAGGCCGGGGCCGATTCGTCTCAATCCGGATTGGAGCCGGCCCCCTCCGATGCTTCCTCTTCAATGCCCATCCAGACCTTTTCGCCCAGCGAGCCAATGGCAATGGAAGAGACGGCCGACGTGATGCCGCCCTCCGACGCATTGGTGGAATCCGCGCCGACCGAGGAATTGCCGGCCGCCGCATCAGATGTGGCGCAGGCCGAAGCGCCCGCGCCCTCGTCGGCCCACACGGTGCAGCCGGGTGATACGCTCTGGTCCATTTCATCCAGCTACCTGACCGATCCATTTTTCTGGCCCCGCGTTTGGGATGTGAATCCCTCGGTGGCTAATCCGGACCTCATCTATCCTGGTAATGTGCTGGCCCTGCCGGGCCAGGAGCCGTCGGAAATGGCGGAGAGCGCGCCGACGCCCGCCGTGTCCCCCATGGAAATGGTGGAAGAAGAGGCGCCGATGATGGAAACCCCGCTGCCGCCGGAGATGGAAGAGGCGATGGTGGCCGAGGAGACGCCGGTCGCGCCGGGACCGAAAGTGCCTTCATTCGAAGTATTAGCGCCGCCGCCCACGCAATCGAAGGAAATTCTGGCGGTCTCAAGCGGATATATCGACGCGAGTACCCCCGTGAGCGGCCGAGTGGTCGGCACCCATGAAAACCGGATTTTGCTGAGCGAGCATGACCAGGTCTATCTGGTCTCCGAGGGCGAGACTCTGGAGCCCCAGAGCCGGTACACCGTCTACCGGAAAGTCAAACGGGTGATTCATCCGGTCAGCAAACAGCGAATGGGCGATTTGATCCAGATCCTCGGCGAGGTTGAGGTCCGGGTGGCGGACTCCGTCGCGACGGCAACGATTGTGAAGTCCTATGGAGCGATCTCGCCGGGCGATTCCCTCATGCCGGCCCATGCCGTGCTGCCGATGGATCCGGTGGTGGAGCAATCTGGTGAGGTGATGGTCGGCGTGGTACTGGAAGTGGTCGAGCAACGCCATCTGAACGCCCAATTTGATGTGGTCTATATTGATCTTGGGGAGACGGCCGGCGTGGTGGCCGGGGACCGTTTCCAGATCTACCGGCGTGGGGAGCGTGCACCCGCGTACGCCGCCATCGCCAATGTCCGGCTGCCGGATCGCCTGATCGGCGAGCTGGAGGTCCTGAGCGTGCGGCCCGCCACCGCCACGGCGCTGCTGACCCGCAGCGCGGAATCGATCCGGCCGGGCGATCGCATCGAACGGTAGCCGGTTCCGGCTGCGTTCTCAAGGATTTTCTCCATGCCCTTGCCGTGGGGCGAGACTCCCAACGGTTTGAAACCTAAAGGTTTTTCAAGTTGACTTGGAAAGATTGGCTGTGCTATCGTGGGATGTTTCATATCGGTGTGTCGGCACGATTGCATCCAAACGGAACCGAAGGCCAACGGGGATTGAAGGAATGAGTCTATGCTAACCGGCGCAGAAATCTTTATCGAATCGCTTCGGCGGGAAGGGGTCAAAACCGTCTTTGGCCTGCCCGGCGGGGTCGTCCTGAAAATCTTCGATGTGCTCTACGGGGAGAAGGAAATTGAGCTGGTGCTGGTTCGCCACGAGCAGGCCGCCGTGCACATGGCCGAAGGGTACGCCCGGGCGACGGGCCGGGCCGGCGTGGCGCTGGTCACCTCGGGGCCCGGGGCCACCAACACGGTGACGGGTCTGGTCAACGCCTGGATGGATTCCTGCCCGATCGTCGTCTTCACCGGACAGGTCTCCACCTCGATGATCGGCAATGACGCCTTTCAGGAGGCCGACATTGTCGGCATCAGCCGCTCCTGCACCAAATACAATTTCCTGGTCAAGGACGTGGCCGATCTGGCGGCGACCATCAAGGAGGCGTTTTATATCGCCACCACGGGCCGCCAGGGCCCGGTGCTGGTCGATCTGCCCAAGGACGTCAGCATGGCCACGGCCGAATTCATCTACCCGGAAAGTGTCTACATCCGGGGGTACAATCCCAATTACAAGGGCAACAAGTGGCAGATCAAGCAGGCGGCCGACGCGATTCTCAAGGCCCGCCGGCCAATCCTCTACATCGGCGGCGGCGTCATCAATTCCGGCGGGGCCCAGGAAGTGCGCGAGCTGGCGGAATTGACCCAGATTCCCGTGACGATGACGTTGATGGGGTTGGGCGGTTTTCCCGGCACCCATCCGCTCTCGCTGGGCATGCTGGGCATGCACGGCTCCTACGCCACCAACATGGCGGTGCACAATTGCGATCTGCTCATCGCCGTCGGCGCGCGCTTCGACGACCGGGTCACCGGCAAGATTGACGCCTTTGTGCCGAACGCCAAGATCATCCACATCGACATCGACCCCACGTCGATCCGCAAGAACATCCACGTGGACGTGCCGATCGTGGGCGACGTCAAACACGTCCTGCAGGATCTGAATCAAATGGTGCGCGTCCGGAGTAACGGAGACCTGAAGGATCTGCGCGAGCCGTGGTTGACCCAGATCGAGCGGTGGCGGGCGGAGCACCCGCTGGCCTATCAGCAGGGGACGGAGGTCATCAAGCCGCAGTACGTCATCGAGAAGGTCAGCGAACTCACGCGGGGCGAGGCGATCATCGCGACCGACGTGGGGCAGCATCAGATGTGGACGGCGCAATTTTACAAATTCCTCCATCCCCGGACCTTCCTGAATTCGGGCGGCCTGGGCACCATGGGCTACGGCTTCCCCGCGGCGCTCGGCGCCCAGAAGGCTTTTCCGGACAAGATGGTGGTCGCGATCGTCGGCGACGGCAGCTTCCAGATGAATCTGCAGGAATTGGCGACCGCCGCGGCCTACAACCTGCCGGTGAAAGTGGTCATCATCAACAACGGGTTCCACGGCATGGTGCGCCAGTGGCAGCAGACCTTTTACGGCGGCCGCTACTCCAGCAGCCGATTGGAGCATTCGCCCGATTACGTGAAGCTGGCGGAAGCCTACGGATTGCGGGGGTTGCGGGCCACCAAGCCGTCCGAGGTGGAACCGGCGCTGCTGGAGGCGTTTCGCGACCGCCGCCCGATCATCGTGGACATGAAGGTCGACGCGAATGAAAACTGCTACCCCATGGTCCCCGCCGGCGGCGCCATCAACGAAATGTTGCTGGAAGATCCCAAGCCCGATCAGGCGTCCACGATCCCGGAGTCCGACAAGGAATCGGCGCTGCCGGCCTAGCCGCTCCTGCGGTTGAGCCGTGGCCGGACGCCGGAACCGAGAAGACGATGGAACACATCATTTCACTGATGGTTGAGAACAAATTCGGGGTGCTCTCCCGGGTGGCCGGTCTGTTCAGCGGCCG
>CAZJRH010000047.1:0-5171 GCA_964548215.1 uncultured Nitrospirota bacterium | reverse complement strand
GTAATGGCAATGCACGCCGACGAAGACGCAGATCCCCTCCTTGTTATGCCAGATGGTCAGATTGGGGTGGTTGGGATTGATCATTTCTTCCGGCTCGATTTTCGGATAACGCGGACGATAATCCGCCATGGGAATGATCATCAGATCGGGAATCTCCGCCGCGATGCCGATCACGGCCCGAGCTTTTTCGATCGCGTGCGCGTTCCACGCCCAGATGACCAGCGGCCCGGGGTGGAGCGTCGGATTCGGGTCGGTCAGCAACCGGCGGGCGATTTCTTCCATCGCCACGTCTTCCGTCACCAGTTCGCCGTAGAGGAGCCCGCCCCCGACATCGGGCAATTCCACTCCCATCGACGCGGCGGCGGGAATTACATAGCCCTCCGGGCCCGGCATGACTTTATACGGCTGATCGTGCTCGTAGAGATATTCTTTTTTCAGATACATGTGGGGCAGGTCCTTACTTGCCGATGAGTTCGGCGTGGGGCAGATTGATCTTGGATTCTTTCAGCAGATTCGACGACTCATACCGCATATCGAGCGTCGTCTGTGCCTGTTCCCTGGGCAGCTGGTCGATCATGACCATCTTGATGGCATGATGCTTGGCCATCGTGTCGCAGACCCAGACGCACTGCATGCAACCCTTGCACCGGTCGACCGCGACAAACGCCGTGTTCCGGGCTTTGTCGTATTGAATCGTATTGGCTTCCGGACAATATTGCGTGCAGAGCGTGCACTTGGTTTTTCCGCAGATTTCCGAATCGATATTGGCAACGAGATACATTCCCCCCCCTTAGGCGGCTGCCGAAGCCGGCGATGTCAGTTTCCCCATGACCCACCCTTTGGCCATCGCATAATCCCATCCGGCTTTGACCGTGGCCATATTCTTCTCCAGCAGCTCCTGCTTGTGCTTGAACTTCCGTTCCACCACGGAATCGAGCGCGGCGGTGCCACCCGATACCACAAACCCTTTGCCGAGAAATCGCTCTTTGACCGCTTTCTCCAGCGCATCAAGGTTCGTGAGCAGCGTAATGGCCGAGATGGCGCCCACGATGGCCATGTTGGTGGACAAATCGGTGCCGGCCGTTTCAATGGCCAAAAGAGTCGCGGGGAAGGTATAGGTCCTCACCCCGATCTTATCCAGATTCTTTTGTTCCTCGGGCGGCAGGGGAATCGGCTCCCGGCTGTTGACCAGGATAATCCCGTTCTCCTTGATGCCGTAGTGGAATGGATTCGTGTAGGACTTGCCGTGCGTGATGACCTGCGGATGGAACACAGTGATGATGTGCGGAAACATGATCTCGCCGATCTCATAGATCGGATCGTCGGAGATCCGCACGTAGCTTTCCACCGGCGCCATCCGCTTTTCCGAGCCGTAGAAGGGCACGATGGTGCTTTCGCCCCCAGCCGTGATCACGGCCGTCGACAAGATATGGGACGCTGTGACGACGCCCTGCCCGCCGACACCCGCCATCCGAACGTTGAATTTCATGCCTTCGCTCCGGCCGGAATCTCCTTCTTTTTATACTCGGTGTAGCCCCACTTGGCCAGGTAGTCCTTGGCTTCGTCGGTGATATATTCTTCGAACTGGTAACGGTCCTTCTCGACGTTGTTGGCGTCTTCCATCACCTTGTCGGTGGGAATGGCGTACTCGATGTTGCAGGAGGTGTAGGCCTGGATGTAGGTCGGGCCGACTTCCCGCGCGATGAGCACGGCCTTTTTGATCACGCTTTCCACGCGCCGCGGATTGTTCGGCACCACCGTCGCCACGTAGGCGCAGCCGGCCGTCTTTGCCAGCTGGGGCATGTCGATCTTCTCGAACTTCTTGCCCAACGGCGCCATCTTCAAGACCGCGCCGAAGTTGGTCATGCCGCTTTCCTGTCCGCCGGTATTCCCGTAGACCTCGTTGTCCAGCATGATCGTCGTGAATTTTTCCTTGCGGAACCAGGAATGCATCAACATCGAAAAGCCGATGTCGGCCAATCCGCCGTCGCCGGCCATCACCACCACGTCCTTGACCTTGTCCGGGAAGCGCAACATCAATCCCCGCTTCAGTCCGCTGGCCACCGCGTTGGTGTCGCCGTAATTGCCGTACACGAAGGGAATCATCGCCTGGGAGATCGCCAGCCGACCGCAGCCTGCGGTGCCGACCGTGATCGTATCTTCCGGATTCGGGAAGGCGATAATCGCCAACCGGATGAAGAGCGTCATGGCGCAACCGGCGCACATGGGATGCTCTTCCAGTGCCTCCTTGAAGGTCCCGACCTGCGAAACCGACACTTTTTTGCCAAAGGGGCCGTGCTCGACAAAATCCCGATATTCCTTGGCGATGTATTTTTCAAAGCCGGGCGTCACTTTCACATAGTCTAGACTCATGCGTGGGGCCTCCTTGGAAAGCTCAACGTTTGTAACATATTAGGAACATTCATCATTCCGGCCTGCATCACATCGTGTGATATCGTATGGCGCTTCAAGGTAAACGTAACTATAGCCCACGATTCTGCGGTTTGTCAATTGGAAAGATAGGCGGAAATGCTGAATTCAACAAGGCAAAATCACGACGCTAATCACCTGATTCACCTGCTCCGGCCATGGCCGTCTCCCACTCCGCCTGATATCGGCCGGCTGCAATCTCCTCCAACCGACGGGCTAGTTGCGGTGGGATTTCCAGGGAACGCGCCACGGCCCGATGGGCAAAAAGCCCCACCTTTTGGGGCGCAATGCCGACGTCGCAGACGGTCTGGCAGAGACCGCACATAATACAGGTCGTGTAGCGCTCGGCCGGCTCCTGAAAATCGCCGGCCGTCGATCGCCGCACCATCGCCCGGGCGTCGATGCCCTGCGGGCAGACCCAGTTGCAGGCCATGCAATTGGTGCAGCGGCGGGCTTCGGGGTAGAACTTGGCCAGTTGCTCCTTGGTCGGCTCCAAATCCTTGAGCGTGTAGGATGCGGGAGGCGTTGCGGGTGGAGCAGGCGGGGTAAAGGTAAAAGCCATCCCCTCTTCGACTAGCGTCTGGCAGGCCAGGCCGGTCTTGATTGTGGGGTCAGATTCGATACGATACGAAAAAACACAGGCGCCGCAACTGCCGCCCAGACAACCAATCCCTCGAATCGGCCGCTCGCCCGCATACCAGAGCGCCTGCACGGCCGTGATGCCGTGGGGAACCTGGCAGGGATGATCGTTAATGGTGACGGATACCATGGGTCGGACAAAATGGGGACAGATTTATTTTTCAGATTTTTAACGCTCGGAAAACGGTAAAAATAAATCTGTCCCCATTTTCAGCGAGCTTATTTGTAGCTCTCGCCCTCTGACGGAAACCGCCCGGCCTCGACGTCATCCTTGAACTTGCGCACCGCTTCCACGGCGGTCACGCGCAGGTCGGCGTAGCGGCGCACAAACGTCGGCGTCCGATCGCCGGAGAGACCGACCAGATCATGAAACACCAGCACTTGACCATCGCACTGCGAACCGGCGCCGATGCCGATCGTCGGAATGGCCAGTTGCTCGGTAATCTGCGTCGCCAGCGCCGCCGGCATCCCTTCAAGTACCACGGAAAACGCGCCCGCATCCTGCACGCGCTTGGCCTCATCTAATATGCGTCGGGCATTCTCGGCGTCGCGCCCCTGCACTTTGTAGCCGCCCATCTGATGGATCGATTGGGGCGTCAGCCCCAAGTGGGCCATCACGGGAATGCCGACGTCCGTCAGCGCGCGGATCCGGTCGGCGATCCGGCCGCCGCCTTCCAACTTCACGGCCGCCGCCCCCGCCTGGATTAATTGCCCAGCCGCTTGGATCGTCCGCTCGTCGCTGACCTGGAACGAGAGAAACGGCATATCCCCGACGACCAGCGTGCGCGTGACCGTCCGGGCCACTATCTCGGTGTGATAGATCATCTGCTCCAGCGTCACGCTGAGCGTGTCCGCTTTTCCTTGAATCACCATGCCCAACGAATCACCGACGAGCGCGATATCGATCCCCGCTTCGTCGACGATCCGGGCCGACGGGGCATCATAGGCCGTCACCATCGTTAGCTTGCGCGTGCCTTTGGCGGCGCGGACAGCGGGAACTGTTATCTTTTGCATTGCATCTCCCATTGATGGCCCCCCTCACCTTTATCCTCTCCCCCAAGGGGAGAGGAATAAGATCTAATACCCTCTCCCTCTGGGAGAGGGAAGGGTGAGGGATACGTTGCTACAACCCCGCCCGATCCAGAATTTCCGGAATGCGCTCTTCCATCCCCACCGCCATGATGTGCACACCGGCCGTCACGCCGCGCAGCGCCTTGATCGTCCGGGCGGCGATGTCGATGCCCGTGTCCAACGCCTTCTCCCCTGCCGATTCGACCTCTTTCATAATCTCCGGCGGAATTTTGATGCCGGGGATGGTGTTGAGCCGCTCGGCCATCTTCAATGATTTAATGACGACGATGCCGGCCAGAATTCTCGCCCCCATCGGCGCGCTCTTTTTGACGAAGTCCTTCACGCGCTCAGGACTGTAGACCGCCTGCGTCTGGAAAAACTGCGCGCCGCCCTTGATCTTCTTTTCCATCGACGCCAGTTGCGGCTCGATCGGATCGGCCTCCGGCATCGTCGCCGCGCCTACGAACCACTCCGTCGCCCCCTTCAGCGTCTTTCCCATCATATCATGCCCGTCGTTCAACCCCCGGATCACATCCATCAGCTGGCTTGATTCGAGGTCGAAGACGGGTTTCGCCTCCTTATGATCGCCGATGTCGGGATTGTCGCCGCGCAGCGCGAGAATATTCCGAATACCCAGCGCTGAGGCGCCCAACAAATCCGACTGCAAGGCCAGCCGGTTCCGGTCGCGACAAGTCACCTGGAAGATGGGATCGATCCCAAGCTCCAGGAGTTTGATGCACACGGCCCAGGGCGCCATCCGCATCACGGCCGTCTGGTTGTCGGTCACATTCATGCCGTGAATCCGGCCGGCCAGCCGCTTGGCCCGCTCCAGTGTCGGCCCCAAATCGGTGCCCTTGGGCGGCTCGCACTCCACCGTGACGGCGAATTGTCCGGACTCAATGACCTCGCGAAATCGTTTCATCGGTGTCTCCTTAACCTTTCTGCTCATTCATGCGTTTCGCTGCCGTCACAGTATTACTTAACAACATCGCGACCGTCATCGGGCCGACACCGCCGGGCACGGGCGTGAT
>CAZJRH010000046.1:0-2728 GCA_964548215.1 uncultured Nitrospirota bacterium | reverse complement strand
CCCATCGTCACACCATAGTCGCACCAGGCCCGCACGGCCGCCAGCTTTCTCGCCATCGAGCTCTTTCGCAACCCGCGTTGCGCCAGCCAGGCCAGGTAGCCCCGGACGCGCAACCGGTCGATGGCGCCGTCGCCCGGCTGCGAGGCGGAGTACTGCAGAAATTGGATCAAATCCTGTCGATAGCCGCGCAGCGTGTGGACCGACGCGCCCCGTTGGGCCGCCAGAAAATTTATATAATCTTCGAGTCGTTGATCCATTGGTCCAGCTCCCCGAGCGCCCGCTCGGCGATTTTCTGCCGCCGCACCGCCCGATCGCGCACCCGCTTGGGCAATTCCGGGTAGAGGCCGAAATTGGCGTTCATCGGCTGAAAATGGCGCGGGTCGCTCGCCGTGATGTAGTGCAGCAACGTCCCGTAGGTGGTGGCCGGCGGCGGCACGGCCGGCATCTGGCCTTGCATCACCCGCGCCGCATTGATGCCGGCCAGCAGCCCCATCGCCGCCGCCTCCGTATACCCCTCCACCCCGACCAATTGGCCGGCGAAAAAGAGCGACGGCCTCGCCCGGCATTGCAGCGTCGGGTGCAGCACACGGGGCGCATTGATGAAGGTGTTGCGGTGCAAACTGCCCAGCCGCAAAAACTCCGCCTGCGCCAGCCCCGGAATCATCCGGAAGACGCGCTTTTGCTCCGGCCATTTCAGCTTGGTCTGAAACCCGACCATGTTGAAGCAGCTGCCGAACACATTCTCCTGGCGAAGCTGCACGACGGCATAGGGCCGCGCTCCGTGGCGGGGATCGACCAAACCGACCGGCTTCATCGGGCCGAACAGCAGCGTCTTCCGCCCGCGATCGGCCTGCACTTCGATCGGCACACAGCCTTCGAAATAGGGCGTCTGCTCGAAGGGCTTCGTCGGCACCCGCTCCGCCATGGCCAGCGCGTCGTAGAATTGATTGTATTCCGTCTCGTTCATCGGACAATTCACATAATCGTCGCCGCCCCCCTTGCCGTAGCGCGAGGCGCGAAAGACGATGGTCGTGTCGATCGTCTCGCCGTCGATGATCGGCGCGATCGCGTCAAAAAACGCCAGATAATCCGCCCGGATCACCTGTTGAATCGCCGCGGCCAGCTTGTCGGAGGTCAGCGGGCCGGTCGCCACGATCGTGGGCCGCTCGGTCAATTCCACGGCCTCTCCCCGCACCAAGCGGATGTTCGGGTGGCCCTCGATCTCCTTGGTGATGTTGGCGGCGAAGAGGCCGCGGTCCACCGCCAGGGCGGAGCCTGCCGGCACGGTCACCTTGTCGGCCACGCGCAAAATCAGCGAGTTGAGCCGGCGCATCTCCGCCTTCAAAATACCGGCGGCATGCACCGGATCGTTCGAGCCGAGCGAATTGCTGCAGACCAGTTCGCTCAAGCGGTCGGTCGTGTGCGCAGCCGTCGGCACAACGGGCCGCATCTCATGCAGCTCGACCGTCAAACCGCGCGAGGCCGCCTGCCAGGCCGCTTCGCAGCCCGCCAGCCCGCCGCCGATAACCACCAGATCGGGAGATCCCATGAGAAACCTTTCCCTCTCAGCAATTTAATGCAGGGAAATCCATTGTAACGGATTACCGGTGGGGGTTCAAGAAACGGCTGGATGGTGCACAGTCAAACAAAACCTTTATTGTGAACCGTGAACAGATTTGCTGACTAACCGACTGCGCTTTCCTGCTGGACGGGCTCTTCCTTATAACCGCACTCCGGTTGGCGGCAGAGGATCTGGGCGCCGTGGGCCTTGGTGAATTTTTCGACCAGAAACGGCGCTTTGCATTGCGGGCAGGGGCGCGCCACCGGACGGTCCCACAGGGCGAAGGCGCACTTGGGATACCGGCTGCAGGCATAGAAGCGTTTGCCCCGCTTGCTCTGCTTCTCGGCCAGCTTGCCGTCGCAGTCGGGCTCCGGACACGGCACGCCCGTCGTCAGGGCCTGCGTGGTCTTGCAGTCGGGATAGCGGCTGCAGGCCAGGAACCGGCCGAAGCGGCCGCGCTTCACCACCATCGCCGCGGCGCACTTCGGGCAGATCTCGCCCGCCACCTCCTGCACTTTCGCGACAATGGTGATCTTGCCGTCCGTTTCCTTGGTGAACTCCTTGGTGTTCCGGCACTCGGGATAGCCGGAGCAGGCCAGGAAGCTGCCGTGCCGCCCCCATTTGCTGATCATCGGCTTGCCGCATTTCTCGCAGACGTGCTCGGTCGGAATTTCCTGCCGCTTGACGTCGCGCATCTCGACCTGCGCCTTGGCGAGGCGCTTCTGAAACGGCTTGTAGAAATCCTCCATCGCCTGCACCCAGGGCAGCTGGCCTTCCTCGATCTCGTCCAGCTCCTCTTCCATCTTGGCCGTAAACTGCACGGTGAAGATGTCGGGAAAATGCGTGACCAGCAGATCGTTGACGATCTTGCCCAGTTCGGTCGCAAAGAAACGGGCTTCCTGCTTCTCCACATATTTGCGATCTTGAATGGTCGAAATGATCGTGGCGTAGGTGCTGGGCCGGCCGATGCCCCGTTCTTCCAGTTCCTTGACCAGGAGCGCCTCATTGTAGCGGGGCGGCGGCTGGGTGAAATGCTGCTTGGGCTCAACCGAGAGCAACCGCAACCGCTCACCGGCTTCCATGGGCGGCAGGATGCGTGATTCCTCATCATGGTCGACCGGGTCGGCCTCCTCCGCCTTCGGCGGATGGCCGGCCGCCGGCTTGACC
>CAZJRH010000045.1:0-2030 GCA_964548215.1 uncultured Nitrospirota bacterium | reverse complement strand
GTCGAGCCAGACATCCGCTTCGGGCGGCGGCGGCCATTCATCCGCGCGGCCGGGCGGCGCCGATGAGCCGTTCGCGTCGACGATGCTGCGCCAGCGGTCCAAGAGGGCGGGCGCTTCATCGCGTGTGGCCAGCAATTCGCGCGCGGGCGTGATGCGGGCCTGTTGCAAATGCGCCAGCGAGGTTTGCGTGGCCGGATCGAACGTGCGGAGCGATTCAATCTGCTCGCCCGCCGCGCCGACGGCGGCCAGCTCGATCCGAATCGGGGCGTCATCCCCGGGGTCGAAGTAATCGACCACGCCGCCGCGCGCCGCGAACTGGCCGGGCTGATCGACTTTGGTCGCCGGATGGTAGCCCAGATCGACCAGCCGGCGGAGCAGATCGTCCCGATCCAGCGTCCCGCCGATCTTCAGGGAGATGACCGCCGATCGCAGGCGCGACCGGCTGACGGCCGGCTGCCCCAGCGCGGCCGGCGTGGTGACGATGATGGGCGCGGTCTCGGTGGCCAGTGCCAGCAGCGCGGCCACCCGTTGGATGGCCCGTTCAGACGAGGCCCAGACGGAGGCGAGGTCGTCGCCGGCCACGGGCCGGGGCGGAAACAGATGGACCCGGGCCTGCTCGCGTTCCAGCCCGGTCGCCTGCAGGGCCAGCAACGTGTGCAGATCGTCGGCTAAACGGGCGGCCTGCTCCTCCTGCGCGGTGACGATGACGACCGGGCGGGTGCGTTGGTGCAGCAGCAGGGCGAGCAGCGGCGCCTTGGCGGCCTCCGTCAGCCCAGTGACGACGAGCGAGCGCGGGCCTGTGCCGGGCGACGTGTGCAGGGCGTCGCGCAGGCGCTGCAGATGAGCGGTGACGATCGGTGGTGGCATTGGGATATCGGTGCGTAAAAGCGGATTAGAGAAGCAAAAGCGGATTAAGGATTAGTGAGGAAACAGCGGATTAAGGGTTAGAAAAGAAACTTCGGGGTAATAGCTCCTTTTAACTCCGACCCCTTAATCCGCCTTTGCTTCATTAATCCTTAATCCGACCTTTCCCCACTAATCCCATCGTTCTTATTTTCTTGATCAGCCGGCTCGTCGATACGCCGGGCGTGAGTCGTATCGTCCGGACGCGTCCGCCGGCCGCCTCAACCTCCGCCTTGCCCGCAATCCGTTCCACGGGCCAGTCGGCCCCCTTCACCAGAATATCAGGCCGCAGCATGGCAATCAACGGCCGCGGGGTCGGCGTGGAAAAGAGCGTGACATAATCGACGATGCCGAGCGCCGCCACCAGCTCGGCGCGCTGCGCCTGCGGCACGACGGGACGGCTCGGGCCTTTCAGCCGGGCGACGGACCGGTCGGTGTTGAGGGCAACCACCAGCAGATCGCCCAGTCGTTTGGCCTGTTCCAGGTAGCGGATGTGGCCGATGTGCAGCAGGTCGAAGCAGCCGTTGGTGAAGACGATACGCCGGCCCCGGCGGCGGGCCCGCGAGAGGGCCGCCCGCAATGCCCGTGGGGATTTGATTTTTCCGCGGCTGGGTTTATCGGGCATGGAGCTTGTCGAGCACCGCCGCCGCTAGCAACGGGACCATCAGTTCATGATGGCCGGTCAATGTATAGCCGCGGCCGCTGCGCTGCGTCGGCCGGCGCACCACGTTGGTCACGGGGCGGTAGTGCTGGATGAAGTCCATGTTGACCGTCGTGAAATCTCGGGCCGGGTGGCCCAGATTTCTGGCGATGGTCACCGCCTTCAAAAACACTTCGGGCAGGATGACGGCCGAACCGATGTTCAGATAGACGCCCTGCCGCAGGCGGGCGACCAGTCCGGTCAGCCGGTGAAAATCGCGCAGCGAGCCGGCGCCGACCGCGGCCCCGTCGCACGACGGATGCATGTGGATGATGTCGGTGCCGATGGCCACGTGCACGGTCACGGGCACGCGGCAGCGGACGGCGGCGGCCAGCAGGCTGTAACGGTGATGCGGAAAGGCGGCGCGATCCGAGAGTCGGCGGCCGACCGCCTCACCGATGCCCAGCCCCTCGCGGGCGCCGCGCGA
>CAZJRH010000044.1:0-1591 GCA_964548215.1 uncultured Nitrospirota bacterium | reverse complement strand
GGCGGCAAGTTCGGCGAGCGGTGGGGCAAGCTCTGCTCGATATACGGCGCCAAGGTTGAAGAGATCAAGGTCGAGTGGGGGCAGTCCGTCAACCCGCAGCAAGTGGCCGATGCGCTGAAGCGCGACCCGTCGATCAAAGCCGTCTATGTGCAGGCGAGCGAAACCTCCACGGGCGTGGCGCACGATTGCAAGGCGCTGGGCGACATCGTCCGGCGTCATGAGGGCACGCTGCTGGTCGTGGATGCGATCACGGCGCTGGGCGTGTTTGACCTCAAAACGGATGATTGGGGACTGGATGTGGTGGTGACCGGCTCGCAGAAGGCGTTCATGCTGCCGCCGGGCCTGGCCTTCGTCAGCGTGAGCGAAAAAGCTTGGCAAAAGGCCGCTTCCACGAATAATATGAAGTTTTACTTTGACTTTAAAAAAGAGCGCGACGCCCAGACCAAGAACCAGACAGCCTACACCGCGGCCGTCTCGTTGATCGTTGGTCTGGCGGAGGTCCTGAAGATCTTCAAGGCCGAGGGGTTGCCGCAGATTTTCGCCCGGAACCATCAATTGGCTGAGGCGATGCGCGCTGCGATGCAGGCGATCGGTCTGCCGCTCTTCGCAAAGACCTCGCCGAGTGACGCCCTAACGGCCATCGAAGCGCCGCCGGGCGTGGATGGGCAGCAAATCTACAAGCAACTGCGGGTGCGCTACGGTGTCACCGCGGCGGGCGGACAGGATCAGTTGAAGGGGAAGGTCTTCCGCATCGCGCACATGGGCTATGCCGATACGTTTGACGTGATCATCGCCGTGGCGGCTGTGGAGATGGTGGTGAAGGAATTGGGCTACAACGTGACATTGGGCAAGGGCGTCGGCGCGGCCCAGCAGCGCCTCATGCCGGCCGCCGGATCGAAATGAAAGTTCTCGTCAGTGACAAGCTTTCCGATCAGGGTGTGAAGATTCTGAAGGACGCCGGCCTGACGGTCGACGTCAACACCAAGCTCACCCCGCAGGAATTGCTCACGGTGATTCCGGACTACGAGGGGCTGGTGATCCGCAGCGCCACCAAGGTGACCAAGGAGGTGCTGGCGGCGGCGACGAAGTTGAAGGTGGTCGGCCGGGCCGGCTCGGGTCTGGACAACGTCGATCTGGTCGAGGCGACCCGCCGCGGGATCGTGGTCATGAACACGCCGGGCGGCAACACGATCACCACCGCGGAGCATACGATCTGCCTGATGTTGAGCATGGTCCGGATGATTCCCCAGGCGACGGCGTCGACCAAGGCCGGGAAGTGGGAAAAGAACCGCTTCATGGGGATGGAGCTCTATAATAAGGTGCTGGGCGTCATCGGCATGGGCCAGATCGGCAGCCACGTCGCAAGGTTGGGGCAGGGGTTGCTGATGCAGGTGATCGCCTATGATCCCTACCTGTCGGCGGAGACGGCCCGCAAGCTCGGCGTGGAACAGGTGACGCTGGAGGAGCTCTACCGCCGGGCCGATATCATCACGGTGCATGTGCCGCTCACGCCGGAGACGACCAAGCTGATCAACGCCGACAGTTTCAAGTTGATGAAGACCGGCGTGCGCATCGTCAACTGCGCCCGCGG
>CAZJRH010000043.1:0-1576 GCA_964548215.1 uncultured Nitrospirota bacterium | reverse complement strand
CGCGGCGGCGGCGCCGATCGGCGCCTGGGTCTCGACGATCGCCAGGTGCGTGAACGGATAGGGGCCTAGGAGCCGGCTGTAGCGCGCCAGGTAGCCGGCGGCCGCCTCCAGATATTCCGGCGCCAGATGGGCGTCGTCTTTAAAGAAATAGGTCGAGATGGGCGCGATGTCAGTGTTGCGGGTGGCGACGATGTACGGGCCGGCGATCAGGTCGATCGTGTCGATCGGCTGGGTCGTCGACCAAGTGGTGTGCGCTCGGTTGTCGGTTGCGTCCCGGGTGGTGCGCGCGCCGCCACTGACGCTTTCCCAGTCGCGTGGATGCTCGACGTCGAGCGTGAAGGTAAAGAGTGCATCGGGCCAGGTGGGATACCAGCCGCTCTCCCCGGCCAGCAGGATGCCGTGCGCATCCATGGGCCATGGGCCGGTGACGCGAACCGCGAGCGTGAGCGGTTGGGTGCTGTCGGGCGGCAATGCCACTTCATAGCGGGCCAGTTCCGCAAATCGGGCGTGGCGCCGGCGATCGAACGGCCCCGGCGGCAGTCGGGTCGGCCGCCGTTCGACGACAACGGCGCGTTCGTTGATCGTCGCCGTCTCCACGCGTAGTTCCGGGGCGAGATAAAACGCCAGAGCGGAAGGGCGCGGACCGTTTGCGTGCAGGGCGATGTGATCTTCGACGGTCAGCGCGCGCGCGACCGGATCGATTGAGACACGCAGCCGGTGTTCACGCGGTTCAACCGGCGCTGGGCGTTGAAACTCCGGGCTGACGGCGCCGCGGAAGGGGTCGCCCTGGCAGGCGGCCAGCAGGAGAGCCAGGTAAACGACGGCGCAACGCTTCATGCCCGGTGATAAAAGGGCAGTGACGTGACGGTGGCGCTGCTCCCGTCCATGGCCAGCCGCGTGCCCGGCTCAAAAAACCCTTTCTGCACGAAACCCAGGGCAATCTTCTGCTTAAGCGTCGGCGAATCGATCGCGCTGGTCAGCACGCCGATCTTTTGCCCATCGGCCAGCAGCGGCGTGCCCGGTGCGGGCAGCGCGGAACCGTCCAGTCGAAGACCGACCAATTTGCGATTGACCGAACCTTGCGTCTTGATCCGCATGGTCGTCTCCTGCCCTAAATAACAGCCCTTGGTATAGCTGACGGCATGCTCGATGTTGGCTTCGGCGGGAAAGCGCGACGCATCCAGCTCCGCGCCGAATTTTGGCACGCCCGCTTCAATGCGCAGCGACTCGAGCGCCTGCATGCCGATCGGGCGGGCGCCGAAGGAGCGGCCGGCGGCGAGCAACGCGTCCCACAAGGCCGGCCCGGGGCCGCTCGGCGCCAGCAGATGGACGCCCTCCTCGCCGGTGTCCGACAGCCGGATCAGCACGATCGGGTGGCCCTGCCAGTCCCACGTGACCAAATGATAGTCAGGGAGCGACGGCAGCGAGCGGCCGAAGAGTGCGGTCAGCCATTCACCGGTTTTCGGACCGGAGAGCATGAGGTGCAGCCAGTCCGCCGAAACGTCCTCCAGCTTCACCTTATAAACGACGATATAGCGCTTCAGCAGCGCCACGGTCGAGGCCGTCAGCGCCGGCG
>CAZJRH010000042.1:0-2644 GCA_964548215.1 uncultured Nitrospirota bacterium | reverse complement strand
CGGCGGCCGCCGACCGTCGCGTTTCCTTGATGGTGACCGTGCTCATGATGTGCCCTGCGTCATGGCCCGCGGCGCCCCGGCCGCGTGATCCGACCCGGCTGTCCGGCCCCAGGCCCGCGCGCCGCTCAACCATCCCTCAAGCTCGCACTCAAAGACGTTTGGATCAAACCCGTGATTCAGGCGGGCGTAGCCGGCGTCGATCCGGCGCAATTGCAGCAGGTCGGCCCCGGGACGGTTGACGCCGCACCGCGTCGTGACGGCGGCAGTCACCCCCGCTTTTTCGAGCCACCGCTTGGCCCGCTCCATGACCCGGCCGCGCGGATAGCAGAAATGGTCGATCGTTCCGCCCAGCCGTCGCTGTAAACTCTGCAGGCTGCCGTCAATTTCCCGGCGGGCCGCCTCATCATTCAACTCGTCCAGAAAGGCATGGGTCACCGTATGGGCGCCGATCGTGGCGCCGGCCCGATGCATCTCCTCCACCTCCGCCCATGTCAACATCAGCCTCGATTGCTCTGGCGGTCCGGCGGCCTGGAGCAGCGTCGCCGTGAGCCGCCGGCGCTCCTCGGACGAGACGCCGTTCATCGCCTTGACCAGCGCCTCGGCCACGGGCTCCGGCGCGTCGCCGCGATCAAGTCGTTGCAGGACGGGCCGGGCCCATTCCGGCAGCGTCGCCTGCAGCGCGCCACGGCCCGCCGGATGGCGATGCAGGGCGCTGACGGCCTTGGCCACGTCGTCCCACCAGAGTCCGGTCGTTCCGTCCAGCGCGCCCGTGACGACGAAGAAGGTCGCCGGGATATTGTATTGTTGAAGAATCGGCCAGGCATGGTCATAGTTGTCCAGGTAGCCGTCGTCAAACGTCACGGCCACGGCGCGCTTCGGCAATCGTCCGGTCTGCAGCAAGCGCACCGCCTCCGGCAGCCCCAGGGGATGATAGTGGCGCGCCACGTGGGCGAGCTGGGCTTCGAAGAGATCCTTCGGCATGACCATGGCGCGAAACGGATAGCGCTGCGCGTCATGCAGGGGCAGCACCCGGTGATAGGTCAGAATGCTCAAGCCCCGGGGGCGGAACCGCTCCGTCAGTCTGAGCAGCCCCGACTGCCGAATGGCGCAGGCCGCCAGCCGCTTTACGTCCTCCTTGGGAGAGACGCGCGCGCTCAGGTCGCGGCGGGCGATCGTTTCCTGGTAGAGATCGGCATACCGTTGCACCATGCCGGACAGCGAATGACGCTGCTCGGCCCGGCGCCGGCCGGCCTCGCCGAATCGTGCGCAGAGTGCCGGGTCGGCCAGCAGCGCAGTCAATTGTTCCCCGAGTCGTTCGTGGTCGCCCGGAGGCGCCAAAAATCCGGTGGCGCCGTTCTGGACCAATTCCGGATTGCCGCCCACGGTCGTGGCAACAACGGGCTTGCCCGCCGCCATGGCCTCCAGAATGGTGTTGGACATGCCTTCGAAGAGCGAGGTGTTGGCGTAGACGTGCGAGAGCGCCATCAATTGCGGGATATCATGGCGCACGCCGGCGAAGATCACGGCGCCCCGGATGCCCAGGGAATCGATCAACCGCTCCAGCGCCGGCTGCATGCCGTTGCCGTAGTCGCTGCCCACCAACAGCAGCCGCGTTTGGGGCAGCGCGGCTGATACCCGGGCGACGGCTCGGATCAGGGTCGCGTGGTCCTTGATCGGCCGGATCCCCCCGATGTTCAGGATGATGCGGGCCTCAGGTGGAAACGCCGCCGCCTCGCGCAGTCGGTCGTTATCGTGGTGCCGGCCGAAAGCGTCCAGATTGACGCCGTTTGTGATGGTGGTGACCCGGCTCGGCGCGACTCTCCAGTCCCGGACCAGCGCGCGGGCCAGATCCGCCGATACGGCCGTGAACTGCGTGACGCTACCCGCCAGCCAGCGTTTCAGCGCGGCGCGCAGCGGACGTCTGGCCTGCTCCTCCAACCCGTGTTCCCCGTGAATGATCACGGGTACGCGGGCCAAGCGCGCCGCCAGAACGGCGTAGAGAAACGTCGCCCAATTGTGCGAGTGCACCACGTCCACCGATTCTCGGCGGAACAGGCGCGCGAGCCGCCAGATGAGGCGCCAGTCGAAGCCGCGCCGCTTGCGCAGTTCGAAGACGGGAATGCGCGCGGGCAGCAGGCCGCAGGTCTCGTCGGACTGCCAGGTCAGCGAGCAGATCATCGGCGAGAAGCGGCCGGGATCCAGCCGGTTGACCACGTTGATCACGCCGCGCTCCATGCCGGCCAGGCCGAAGAGCGCCACCACATGCATCACCCGGATCGGCTGCGCGTGGCCGGCCGGCGGCGTGACGTCTCGATCAGTCGTCGTGGATGACAGGAGCGTCATGGTTTAGCCGTTTGCCTCGGATGCGACGGGCATTCGTTTGAAGCCCGTGTAGTGCAGGACCGTTTTGCCCGCCGTCTTCAGCTGTTTGTAGGTCCGCTGTGTGTAAAAGCGGAGGATGTGGCGCCAGTGATCCGAGGGAATGATCGTCAGAATCCACGTGTTCCGGACCGTTTTGGTCCAGCGTTGTTTGTACGTTTCCGTGCCGCGAAGATAGTCGAACTCCGTCAGCCCGCGCGCGACGGCGTCTTCAAGACACTGGCCCATCAGCACGAGGCCGGGACTCTGGGCCGATGCCGCCGGG
>CAZJRH010000041.1:0-3784 GCA_964548215.1 uncultured Nitrospirota bacterium | reverse complement strand
GCCTTTTCACCGGGACTCAGAAAATTTGAGACCGCCCCTTCCATGCCGCCGGTGCCGGTGGAGGCCAGCGTGAGGACATCATTGCGCGTCTGAAAAATCCATTTCAGGTCTTCACGAACCCGACCGAATAATTCCGAAAATTCCGGCGCCCGGTGATGAAAGATCGGCTGCGCCATGGCCAACAGGACCTCGGGCGGCACCGGCGTCGGCCCGGGGGCGAGGAGATAGCGTTTTTGCACGTCGATGCCCTCCGTGAGAGACGGCCCACGCTATCACAGCGTCGCGGAGAGTGTCAACCCGTTTACGGGGCCGGATACAGTTGACGGCGTCGTCGAAAATGCATAGGATGGCGCTCCATGAAACCGGCTCACCCTCCGTGGCGTTTGTTGATCCAAGGGCCCTTGCCGCCGCCGCTGGCCCTGGCGGTTGATGAGGCGATCGCGCTCTGCTGCACGCAGGGCGGCGGACGGAGCACGCTCCGTTTCTACCAATGGGACCGTCCCGCCGTTTCACTTGGCCGATTTCAGGCTGCCGAACGCGCCATGCGCGACATGGACCGGCCCGGCGCTCCGGCCCTCGTTCGCCGCATCACCGGCGGCCGCGCTGTCTGGCACGAGCATGAACTCACCTACAGTCTCGTCAGTCCGCTGCCGTCCAACCATTTTCCCTCCACGCTCCATGGCACCGTGGCCGCCATCTCGGCGGGACTGGCCGGCGGCCTGACCGCCTTGGGTCTCGCGCCCTCCATCCGCACGCCGCCATCGGCAACACCAAACCGCCGAGCCCGAAACGGCGCCGCCGATGAATCGTCGCACTTTTGTTTTGCCGCGGCGGCCTGGTACGAGATCGTGTGCGGCGGGAAAAAGATCGTCGGCAGCGCGCAACGGCGGTGGCGCGATCGCTTCCTGCAGCAGGGTTCGATCCTTCTTGATTATGACCCCGACGCCGCCTGTCGCTGGCTGAAGATCGATGCCGTTGCGGCCGGGGCCGCGGCCGGACTCAAGGCGATGCTGGGCGGGTCGATCGGCCCCGACCGGCTGGCCCGCCGGCTGGCCCAGGGGTTGGCCGACGCATGGGGGATCGAGTGGCGGGAGGAGCCGTTGACCGAGGAAGAACTGGAGCTGGCCCAGCGACTCGTTCGTGAAAAGTATGGCGCGGCGGCCTGGACATTCGGCGCCGATGCGCCGTCGATTCGCTCGCGCAGTCGGGCGCTCGCTTAAGTCAGGGGGCGATGCTCATCTCCCCCTGACAACCCCCATCGCCGTACTCATGAGCCATAGGTCGGGGCAAACCAACACTCACTATTCGCTAAGCAGGTAGGCACTCAACCGCCCAATACTTCGGTAGAGTTCGAGCACCGACAGGTCCCGGTCGAACGTCGCCGCGGCCAGTTCCTGCTCGGCCGACAGCAGAGTGGAATTGGCATCCAGCAGGTCAATATTCGCCGCCAGTCCGACGGCGAATTGGCGCGTCACCAGTTCGTAATTTTCCTTGGCGAATCGAACCTGCGCCGTGAAGTGCTCGACGCTGCCGGCCAGCGCCTCGACGTTCCGGGCGGCCGAACGGACTTCCGTACCGACCGTCTCCTTCACGAATGCCGCATCCAGCGCGGCCGCGCGCCAGAGCGAGCGGGCCTCCTGGATCTTCGCGATCTGCAACCCGCCTTCAAACAACGGAAACGTCAACCGCACGAGCGCATATTTGTCCTTGACCTCCGACATGAATCCAACCGCCGGCTCGCGAGAGCTGTCTTCATACGTCAACTCCAAATCGATCGTCGGGAAAAGGCCCGATCTCGCCACTCCCACATTGTGCCGGGCGGCCTGCTCATTGAATCGACTGCGGAGCAATTCCGGGCGTTGCTGTTCGGCACCGGCGATCAGGGTATCGGGCGTCATCGGTGGCGGCGCCGGCGCGGCCGGCACATCAAGCGCGACGTCCACGGGCAATCCGGTCAGCAGCACCAATTCGTTCCGGGCGACCGCTTCATCGGCCTGCGCACGCAGCAAGTTCGCCTCCGCCCCGGCCAGCTCCGCCTCGGCCCGCAGCAACACTGTCTTGGTCACCTGCCCCACTTTCAACTGCACCTCGGCCGATCGCCGGTGTTCTCGCAGCCGCGTGCGCTCCGCATCAAACAACTCCGACCGTTTCCGCGCCTTCAGCACCTCATAATAAGCACCGGCGACGCTCAACAATAACGATTCCTTCGCTTGATGCGCGGCCTGCTCGCCCGCGTGAAGCTGCGCGGAAGCGCTGCGCAACCCGCTCGTCGACTTGCCACCAGCAAATAACGGTTGCTCCAACGTCACGTTTATTCCGAGGTCATCCTCCGTTCTCAAACCCGCGATGGGGTTTCTCCGTCGAAGAGCATCCGCTCTCAACGTGATCTTGGGCAGCATGGCCGAAAATACCCGCCGGCGGCGTTGAACCAGTTGCGTCACCGTTTCCTGAGAAATCTGAAACGGCTGATGATAGGCCAGCGCGGCGCGCGCCGCCTGTTCCAGTGTCACGACGGCAGGCGCATCGATGGTGATCGTCGGCTCCTCCTGAGCCCGCGCGGCGACCACCCACATCGTCATGGCGGCGCCGAGCAGCGCGGCGCCGAGGCCTCCTCGAATGATCTTGTCTCTTTTTTCCATGAAGAATTCGGTGGAAAATTCCTGCTGGCCATCATAGGGAGCGACTCTTTCCAATGTCAAGCGCCCGTTCCTTGGGTAGTGGGTCAGTTTCATGGTTTCAGCGGTGCAAAAATGGGGACACGTCCCAATTATCGTTCTTAACGCGCAGAAACGAGGATAATTGGGACGTGTCCCTATTTTTGAAACATGCCCATGTGAAACTGACCCACTACCATTCCTTGACAAGGCCAAGCGACCCGGTACACTTAGATCAGTCTTCGGTGAAAGCGGCGGCGCGTGAGCGCGCCGAACTACCTGATTTTTCTTGACATGCACCGGAACCGCCTTTATGATGACTGCCAACGTGCCGATCGGCCGGGACCGTACCGGCGTATGTCATGCGCTGCCCACGGGCAGCGCTCATTCGTTTAGGAGCTCAATGGAGCGATCGCCCATTCAGGCCCGCGTCGACAAACGATACCGGCTCATGCGCGTCACCGGCGTCTGCGGCCTGTTGCTGTTGCTCTCCGCCTGCGCAGCTTTGCCCTCCGCGCAGTCTCCGCTCTCCCCTCACTCATCGATGCCCGAGTCGGCCGGATCAGAGCCGGCCATTGCGTCAACGGTGGTCCCGCTGCTGGCCCCCGACATGGAATCCGCATCGGCGGAACCGGTCGTGCCCGGCATCATCATCGATGAACCGCTCCCGGAACCGGAGGACGTTGCGGGGGAGATCGACCCGCTGACCGACGGTGGAATCACCTACGACGTTCCCATCGTGCTCAATGAAAGCGTGGAAGGCCATCTGGAATATTTTCAACATACGATCAAGGAACGCTTCGGCATGTGGTTGCAACGGTCCAAGCAATACCTGCCGTTAATGACCGACATCTTCCGCCAGCACGGCCTGCCGGAGGATCTGGTGTTCGTCGCCCTCATCGAGAGCGGATTCAATCCGTACGCCTACTCGCGGGCCAAGGCCGTGGGGCCGTGGCAATTCATGTCGGCCACCGGACGGCGGTATGGTTTGAAGATCAACGAATGGATCGACGAACGGCGCGATCCGGTGAAATCCACCGACGCCGCGGCCCGCTATTTAAAGGACCTCTATGCGATGTTCGGCTCCTGGCCGCTGGCGCTGGCCTCCTACAATGCCGGCGAAGGGCGGG
>CAZJRH010000040.1:0-6517 GCA_964548215.1 uncultured Nitrospirota bacterium | reverse complement strand
CCCAGCATGAAATCCGCCTGACCGGCGGGTGGAGCTGCGGCGGCGGCCGGCATCGGGCCGACCACGATCAACACCAGGATCAACAACCAGCGTGCCGACATAAAAAATCCTCAATGGCATGAAAGAAACCACACCCTGAGGATTGCACCCTGCTTCTTGACCCACGGGCGAGTCCGCGCAGCTTGAACCGGCGGCGCACGACTCTCTCAGCGAACAGGCAGGTCTTCTGGCTTGTGGATCGTCCGATTAACTCTGCTGCTCACACAGCAGAGGCGCCGCGCCTTCCCGGCCTAGCGGGGGACAGATTTCAAATCTGTCCCCTACCGGTTCCAGTGGCTGTCTTCCTTGACGTGCAGCGCTCGTCCCCACTCACAGCGGCGGGACCGCTCCCGATTATCACGGGATTCCCTCTTGCTCGCCCGGCAGATTCTGCCGGGCAACCTGTCCGCGTCAGACTATTCAGTTGTAGGCCACACCATAAATCAAGCCGCGCGGCCGTGTCAAGCGCCCTTTCCAGATCGCGGCCCCTCTGATACAATGACGTGGTCGCCGCGATGAAGATCCCACACATGCATTGGCCCACCCGGTTCGGCATTGTTGCGCTCTGCCTTGGCGCGGCGGCCTGCGCGCCGGCGGCGACGATCGCGCCCATCCAGCCCGTCGTTGAATCAACCCCGGCGCCGGAGCCCGCCGAACCGCTGGCCTCCATCGACCTGAGCGGCCCCAAATATGCCGCGCTGTTTCAAGAACTCACAACCGTGCACGGTTTTGACACGCAGGCGCTGGCTCAGCTCTTCGGCCAGGCAAAGTTTCTTCCCGATGTGCCAAAAAAATTCGCCAAACCAGCCGAGGCGCTGCCCTACAACCAATACCGGCCGATCTTCATCACGCCGGACAAGGTTGAGCAAGGCAAGGTGTTTCTGGCCCGCCACCGCGAGTTGCTCCAGTCAATCGAGCAACAGTATGGCGTGGACAGCATGGTGATCGCGGCCATTCTCAGCGTGGAAACAAAATTTGGCAAACGGACCGACGGCGGCTATCTGGTCTTCGACGCGCTCAACACCACGTTCGCCGGCGTGCCGAATCGCGAGACGTTCGCCCGCAAGGAGCTGATCGAATTTTTACTCCTCAGCCGGGATGAGGGGCTGGATCCACTGACGATCAAAGGCTCCTACGCCGGCGCCATGGGCACACCGCAGTTCATCGCCTCCAGCTATCGCCGGTTCACCGTCGATCACGATCAGGACGGCAAGCGTGATCTCTGGGGATCGGATGGCGACATCTTCGCCAGCGTGGCCAATTACCTGAAGATGAACGGCTGGCAGCAGGGCGGCCCCACCCGCCTAAAGGTCACGGTCACGGAGCCGTCGCCGGCCGTGCAGACACTCCTGGAGCAGGGGCTGCAAGGGAAGACGACAGTGGAAAAACTGCTCGAGAACGGCGTCGCCTGGGCGGGAGAACCCGCCGTCGTGGACGGCAAGCAGCAAGTCTCGCTACTGACCTATCCCTCTCCCGATGGGCAGCAAACCGCCGCCCTCTTTCAGAATTTCCGGGCCATTATGACCTACAATCGAGCCGTCAATTACGCCCTGGTCGTCTCGGATCTGGCCGAGCTGCTCAACGCGCCGTAAGGGCTCTCGGTAGTAGGACAATTAGACCGTTCATGGTGAGCTGGTCGAACCATGAACGCCGTTCACCCTTCGACAGGCTCAGGGCGAACGGTTCTGTTTTGACCAAACTGATCCACTACCGGGCTCTCATGCTGTTTGCCGGTGTTCTCCGCTTTATGTTAGAGTGGGGCCGATCACCGTGAGGAGGATCGTCGATGACTGCCCCACCTGGCACGGTTAATACCCCTGACTCGAACAACCAGCTTGCAGCCGCCGTGCTGATCCAGGCCTTTTACACCGCATGCGCCTTCCGTCAGCAGATGGGCGATAATCTCACGCTCGAGCGCCGGCAGGCGATCTTCGAAGAGGTGTGGCGAGTATGGAGTGAGACGGCGCGCGCGTTGGCGGCGGGGAAATCCACCCCGGGGCCCCAGCTCTATACCCCTTCGTCCGATTTAGCCCCGCCCGCGGGGCGAGAGATTACCTAAGAAATTTTGCGCGGCAAAATTTCAGAGCAATGGAGCAGTGGAAAATGGAGCATTCGACACAGCTCACATTGCGGTCTACTGCTCCAACGATCCACTGTTCAAAGCGGAAATCTTCCGCCAGGGGAATTCCCCCGATTGACGATTTGCCATTTACAGTTCTAGCCAAAAATTTAGTAGGTGGGGAATGGTAAATCGTCAATTGGGTTAACAAGCCTTGCAATGCCTAAATCAAAAGTAACGGTCAGATTAAATACCGCCCTGTTGGTACGGGCTAGAAAAACATTGGGCACCAAAACGGCTACGGAGACCATCGAGCATGCGCTGGCTTTGGTCACAGAAAAATCTGCGAATGATGTGATCCTATACCGATATAGCGACCCGGGCAAGAAAGATTCCTTTATTAAGCATGAAGATGGAACGGCGGTTTAGGAACCCATGAGTGTTGCAGAGATAGAGCAGTAGTTTCCTCAGTTCATGCCAGATTTGCCCTCGTAGCTCAGGGGATAGAGCAGCGGTTTCCTAAACCGTTGGTCGGGTGTTCCTGAACCCTGAAGGGTTCAGGCCCCGGTTGGAAGAAGACTCATTGATAGTCGCACGCCTCCCGGCGTGCTTGCGGGGTCAAGTCACCGACTAGCAATATCCCCCAAAACCTCGGTTATAATCCTGCTGAACTACTGTTCCCCATGCCCTCGTAGCTCAGGGGATAGAGCAGCGGTTTCCTAAACCGTTGGTCGGGTGTTCAAGTCACCCCGAGGGCATGGGGAACAGTAGTGGCAAATTGGCGGGGTCAAGTCATCCCGGGGGCAGATTTCACATTGTCCCTCTCAGCATGCTACACGAGGTCAAGTCACCCCGGGGGCATGGGTGACAGTAGTGACAAGTTATGTACCTGCAGTGAACCCACTCCGCGGGCTAAAGCCCGCGGCTTCAGGCGGGCTGGCATGCTCTTTCGTTCTATTTGGTCATTGGCTCAGGTTAACCGCTTTAACCAGAGCACGCCGAAGACCTCCTCCGCCCGGCAAGACAGCCGGGCTCCGGGCAGGGCTTCAACCCCAGCCTTAAAAGGCTGGGGTTTTCGCCCAAGGGTTATAAAATCCTAGAAAACACAGCCTGATCCCAAACACGCCCACAAAGTCAATCTCGATCAGTCGGAAGAAAACTCGTTCATGTCAACACTGGAAGATTTGTTCGAGATCAACTGGATCACCTGTATGGCTGCACTGACGCTCTGCTGGGCTCTGAGCAGTGTGGCCTCTTCACTCGCCGCCGCCCCGGTGGCCAACGACGACATCACGGTGGAATTCTACTTGCACCGTGATCAGAAGGCGGCGCGGGAGACGATCAAGCAGGAATTCGCCGCGCTTGGGGTCACGCGGGTCCGGCCGCTTTTATTCCCCGCGCCGGCCGTGCCGCCGACCAACATTGGCATCGGGCGGGAGATTCCGGCCGACGTGGCCCGCCTGGCCATCAAGCTGGCGCTGGCCCATAATGACGGCATCACGCTCCTGCTGCCGGAAGAGCGCCTGGGGCGCCGCTACATCGCCGCCGGCACGATGATGTTTGATCTGATCGTCCAGGTCCCCGTCACGCCCGCCGACGTGGAGCGCTTGCTGGATCCCGGGCTCTCCACGGACCAGTTTCACGAACTGTACCGCCGGCTTACCGGCGAAAAACCCCTGCCCTAAGGCGATATACGCGCCGTTGATTTTTCCACCATGTTCGGTGTAGCGTTTTGCATACCCTTTTACCAAGGAGCCACCGATGAGACGGGCAATCGCTTTGTTCTCCACAGTATCGCTAATCGCCATGACCGCCGCCGGCGCCATCGCTGCGGACGACCCACTCAAAAAGATGTCCAAAGATGAGCAGATCAAACTGGCCCTGAGCGCCGCGCCGCCCCACATCGCCAAGGAGGCCGGCGTGATGCTGCCCGGCCCCGACGGCCAGATGGTTGAGGCCAAGAAGGGCACCAACGGTTTTACCTGTATTCCGACGCTTAGTAACCTGGAAAAACCCGATCCGATGTGCATGGACGCGGCCGTCAGCCAATGGGCGCACGATCTGATGAACAAGGCGCCGAAACCGACGAATACCGTTCCCGGCATTTCCTACATGGCTCAGGGCGGCTACCACTGGGAAAAGAACGGAAAGATTCTGATGGAGGAGGCGCCGGGCGCCACGCTGGTGGAAGAACCGCCGCACTGGATGGTGATGTGGCCGTTCGACTCAAAAACCAGCGGGCTGCCGACGCTGCCCAATCCCGGCGGGGTCTATGTGATGTTCGATGGGACGCCATACGCCCATCTGATGATCTATCAGGATCCCATGAAACTCAAAGCAAAATAGTTTCTGCATTTAGAAAAAAATCGGGGGGCCGATCTTCCGGCCCCCCGTTGTATTTCTTCTGTTCGACCGACTTATGGTGCGACGGACGAGGTCTTGATCGACACCGGCCGCACGTCGTCATCCGACGGCGCCACCGAATTCAGGGCATGGATCGTTTTGTCGCCCGTCGGACGCACCCGCAACAGCCCCCATTGACCGACGTCGATGTAGGACGACCGGTGGTTCATGTAGACGTAATCGCCGGGCAGGCGATGCGGCCCGCCGGCGCCGCCCACCGGTTTCACCCGCAGGTACGAGCTGCCGCCGTATTCCAGCGCGCTGTGCAGATGCGCGCCCCTGAATTCGTCCACCGGCCATTCGTGACCATCGAGCGCAAACACGCCGACCTGTTCATTGAACGCCCCAAGCACATGGATCAGGATCGGATCGCCGGCGTGCGCTTCCATGATCGGCGTTTGCACGCCGCCATTTTCGCTCACGCACTGGAACACGGTGCCGACAGCGCACGGCTTTTCAGGCGAGTACCATTCCGCCATATCGGCTGACAACGGCGTGGCCGCCCGGTAGTTGATCCCCGTCAGACCGGCCACTTCCTCCCCGTAGGGCATGAAGCTGCTGCCCATCAGGTTGTCTTCCTCCTGGAAGAAGAGGGCGAAGTCCCGGTAGTTCTTCCGGTACTCATTGCCCGCCACCGACCGGTCGATGATCACGTCCGCCTGCCAGGAATTCTTCTGGCTGATGTCCGCCCCCGTCACCGGATCCCGGTACTTCGAGCCCTTCGGCCCGATGATCACCGCCCCGAACAGCCCATTGCGCGGATTCATGATCACGTTGCCCCAGTCCTGGATCAGCGCCGCATTCTCGCCATATTCCGGGTGCGCATAGAACGTATAGAGCTTGCTCGCCCCCGGCGCCACCGACTGATCACCCGGGTTGTTGCCCACGTTGATCCCCATGGAATCCTTCGGATCGAACGCCAGCATGTCCGCGTGCAGCCCGGCCCGCTCCTTGGCCATGCGATTCGTGAGCTTGATCTTGAGGCAGTCGCCCACGTTGACCCGCAGCGTCAGCGGATGCGGTTGCAGCATCCCGCCCTTCACCGCCGCCACATCGCCGTCAAGGACATAGACCTTGCCTTCCTTATTGGCGAGCATCAGCTCGCGGTCCTGATCGACCGTAATCGCCTCCGGCACCCCTTTATTGAAGCGGAGCGCATGGTCGATAGCCGAGATGTCGAAGCTCTTCACGGGCGCATCGGCCGGGCAGATCTCCTTGGCCGAGGCCGGAATCTCTTCCCGTGACGGCAACGGCTGCAGCGTCTTGTCCGCTTTGTCCAACACCCGGATCAGACCCCAGGCGCCACCGGAGAAGTGCGAGGCGCGACCGGAGTAGTAGAGATAGTCGCCCGCCATCTGCTGCGGGCCGCCCGCGGCCGGCAGCACCACGTCGATACGTTCCGCAATCGCAATCTGGAACGTGTTGCGCGGAATGGATCCATCGTTGTAGCGATCCAGCGGGAACCAGTGGCCGCTCACGTGCCAGGTATGCGCCTCATTGGCGGACGGTTGCAGCGACCGGAAGACGATCGGGTCGCCCAGATAGGCCCGCACCAGCGGCGTGCCCGGATCGCCGTGCACCCGGCTCGAGAACAGCTGCGCCGGATCATTCTTGTTGGCCAGACGCACCGACAGCGGCTCCACCCGAAGGGCAAATCCGCCGCCCGTGGTCGCCTCGCCGCCGTTCAAGAAGGTCATCGGCGACACGTTCATCTTCGGCGGATATTGGGCCGAGGGCGTGCCCTCCACCGACGTGCGGCCCGCCATGGCATTATCCGCCGTAATCAGCTCGGCGGTCTTGGGGTTCGAGTCGATGATGTAGTTCACCACTTCCCGGAAGCTGCCCTTCACCTGCGCCGAGACCGGATCGGTCGTGTGGATATCCACCACCAGGCCGCTGCGGACTTCCTTGCCGGTCGTCGGGTCGTGGTAGGTCGAGCCCGGCGGCTCCACGATCGTCGAGCCGAAGAGGCCGTGACCCCACGAATCGAGCCCAAACACATGGTCGTGCCAGAAG
>CAZJRH010000039.1:0-3493 GCA_964548215.1 uncultured Nitrospirota bacterium | reverse complement strand
ATCCCGTGATGACCGCCTCGTCAGGGTTTTACCCTGACGACTGGCGGCCATTTTACGGGATTAGCCCCGTGGCCCGGCGATTGTCCGGGCTTTACGGGGCCGTTTTTTTCAGCAGTTTCCGCGGTCAGTCGATCAACGCCTGGTTCTTCACAAATGGCAGGAACCTCGTTTGAGCGTAGTCACTGTACATAAAGACAAGCTCTTCTCCCTTTCGAATGGGGCGAAGCGCGCGTAAATAGACCCGTTGTCCCTCAACCACTTTCTCCATATTCGGCGCGGATGAGTGGTTGGCGATCGCCCCGTAGCCGACCGGAATCAACAAGGAGTCCCCCACTCTGAACTTATACGGATCGGCATATCGCGTGCACTCATCCGAGACCGATGTGGCGGGAATCAGGACGCCGATGACCTCCACGGTCTCCCCCGCCGCGAGCGGCGCCTTTGCGAACAGTCCCTTGCCCGCCCCCGAAATGGTCGAGTCCGCGATATACAGCCGTTCATCGGTTTCATTCCTTCTCATTGACGCTTTACGCCATTCCTGATTTTTGAAAAACGTTGAATACGTTCACCGCTTCCTCGCGAAGCATTCGCTCGCCCCGGAGATCTCTCCATCGAGGGGACAAACCCACTATTGATCGTGGTCAAGGGTCATCCCAAGGCGGGTTACCGAATACGATGCGGCGGGGCGGGAAAATTCACGGCCGCATCATAGCAAAATCAAAGAGCTTTTGAAATACATCCGTCAGGCGGCCAGAGGACAAAATACATCTGTCCCTATTTCCATGCGAGCGGATGATTGAATTGAAATTCGCATGAAAAGCCTGCGGCCTCCATGCGCAGCGTCACTATTTTGAGTAGACGTTTGACAAAGATTCAGTTTAGGATAACGTGATCGTATGGACAAACTCATTGATACGGGTCTGGATCTTTTGATCAAGGTCCTTCGGCGGCTCAGGCAGTGGGATAAGAGCAAAACAACAAAAGAGTTCAGGGAACTCTCCCGGTCCCTGGCCAGCCAGGCCTTGAATCAGATCCCCGGGGTCAGCGCCCTGGCCGCGTTGCTCGCCGGAGCATGGGTGGCGGCCACCTTCACCACCTCCCCGATCAAGGCGGCCCTGGTTGAATGGGGGCTAATCGACGGTGGCCGGCACGTCGTCAGCGGCCACACCTTCCAATTTCTTTCGGTCTTTTTGCCCCTGACTGTTGCAGGCGTGACCGCCTACCTGGTCCAGAAACTCTTAAAAAGATTTCGTGCGCGGCAAATGGACACACACATGGCCCTGGCCGCACAATTAAGCCGGGAGCTTCGGCGTTCGCTTCAGGACAAACTGGCCATTCTGGATCAAGCGAAAGAAGCCGGCCTCATCTCGGCTGGAGAATATCTTACGAAAAAAGCCTCCCTCTACCGGGCCTACGCCCGGATGCGTTCGGCCCAGATCGAAGACTTCATTATTCATAAGTTCATCAAGTAAACGCGCTTCGTCCATTGCATTCAAGCGCCTGAGTGCCCGGGTCATCTCCGCCCCCTCCGCCGCCTTTTTCACAATCAGGCGGGGATCATCCGGCCGAATGACATGACCGGTCTCCTCCGAGACGATCGCGGCAATGACGCGAAGATCCAGCGCCCGGGGATCCGTCTGGATCACGAGCAGCCCGTCAATGGCCGTCTTCGTATTGCCGCCCAGCATCTGCTTCAACCGGTCGGTCACACCACGATCGGAATGGCCGCCAGGCAGATAAATGCAGCCGGTATAAATATCGACCGCGAAGGCAATCACGCCAGGGATCACGAAGAAGAACAGCCCGATGGTGTCCATCAACACCACGGCCGGATCAAGCCGCCCCGATGTCTGCCCCCGCCGCTCCGGATAGAGCAGCGTCCCACAGGACACGAGCTGAAATGCCAGGATCACGCACAGCGCACGCGCCAGCAGTACTTTTCCGGCATTCCTCAACCGGGCCTTCATCCTTGGGGTCCCCCACATCAGACTCTTATTTCTTTCAAGCACCGGGGCCGGAAAATCAACGGTCATGATCGCCTCGCGCATACAGGCCCGAGTGCAGCAATATTTTATCAAAGCAGGGAGATATTTGGAATGGAAGCGCCTCCGGCCTCCATGCGCGGCGTGGTTGATCCCGACCAGCTCCACCATCCCGTAAAATGACCGCCCGTCGTCAGGGCAAAACCCTGACGAGGCGGTCATCACGGGATTCGCCCCGTGGCCCGGCGATTTTCCGGGCTTTACGGGGCAAACCTTTTCACGCAAATCAAACCAAAGAAACCGAAGCACTGCCGCACCATTGTGGCAGTCTTGAGGTCGCGGCTGTGCGGACACGGCGCCGCACCCACGTATAAAACCGCCCCTATTTCGACCGGAACAATTGCTCATCCGCCATGGCGTCGACCATGACGCCGATAAAAGATTGGATGAGTTTCTGGTCGGAGCCGCGGATCTCGGTTTCGGACAGGGCGGACCAGATCAGCTTGTCGGTCCCGGCGTTATAGAGGTTGGTTTCCATCAGCGCATACTCGTCCTCGGCGACATACGCGGGGGTATAGATCACCTGCGACCCGTGCCGGTAATAGTCGCGCCACGTGCCGTAGAAGGATGGCGGGGAATAGACCGTGCCCGGAACAAGGGTCTTCACGGTCTTTTTATCCGTCAGTCTCGTGATCAGGACGGCATCGGCGCCCAGCTCCTTCATTTTCGCCCCGATGGCCGCAGGATCCTCCTGTTGCCCGTCGGGGAGGACCGCGTAGCTCGCCACGGCATCCGCCCCCCGGGCCTTGAGCCGCCGGACAAACTCATCCTCGGAAATCCTCCTGTTGACCGGCCGCTTGGCGACCCCGACGACCATGATCTTGCCCGGCGGCCCCTGATAGGAGGGGTCCTTCCAGACCGAGGTCAGTGTGGTGGTCGCGCAGGCCGACAGTAGCATCGCCGGCAGCGCCATTGTCGTCAGCACGTATCGTCGGATCATCGCCATGGTTCATTTTCGCTCATCGGACGGGCGTTAGTCCAGCAGAAAAGAAATCTGGGCGTTGATCCGGTATTTGACGATTTTTTTGTTCTCCACCTTGGCTTCGAAACTCTTGATATAGATGGATTTGATGCCGTGCAGCGTCTTCGACGCGCGGGCCACCGCCTGCTGCGCCGCGTCTTCCCAGCCGGTCTCGGATTCGGCCAGCACTTCGATGACTTTCAATAAGGTGTCCGCCATGATGCATGCTCCTCTCTAATGTCTGCCCGTTGACGTGCCGATTGATCTCGACGCCTGCTGCAACAGCGCGATGACCTCCTCGTCCGTGACCTGGGAAAATTCCTTGAAAAATTGCCCCACCGCATAGAACTCCTCCGGCGCGTCGAGATAGACCGTTTCATCCGCTTCGCGCTCGATCCGTCGCAGGGTCTCCGGCGGGACGACGGCCACGGCCGCAATCAGCCGGGCGGGTTGCTTGGCGCGCACCGCGCGCAGCGCCGCGATCATGGTG
>CAZJRH010000038.1:0-7844 GCA_964548215.1 uncultured Nitrospirota bacterium | reverse complement strand
GTTCGCCGGCCAGTTCCGGCGGATGGGCCAGCGGTTGCGCGATGACATCGAACGGGAATGGCAGGAGGCGTCGGTTGTACCGGCCAAGCGCCCCGCCCCGCGACATAAAGAGGAGCCGCCTGCATCATGACGCCCGATCGCCGGATGACGGTCGATCGCCGGGGCGATGAATCCGCCGGTCCCTCACATGACGTCAGCATGCCGATCGTCGCCCATCTGGCCGAGCTGCGCCGCCGATTGATCATTTCGGCGGTTGCGGTCGTGACGGGGATGGCGGCGGCCTTTCCCTTTGCCGGCCGGTTGATCGATCTGCTGCGGGGCCCGCTCGATCAGCCGCTCTATTTTATCTCTCCGACCGAGGCGTTCTGGGTCCACATGAAGGTGGCGCTCTTCGGTGGCTTGCTCCTCGCGCTACCCGTGCTCTTCTATCACCTGTGGCGCTTCGTCGCCCCCGCGCTCTATCGGTCGGAGCGGCGCTCGACGCTGGTGTTTGTGGGCGTATCAGTCGGAGCGTTTGGGTTGGGGGTCTTCTTCTGCCACGCGGTGGCATTTCCCTTTGCCCTGAAATTTTTGATCGATTTCGGCCTTTCGAGCGGATTGACGCCGGTGCTCTCGGTCGGCGTCTATTTGGGATTCGCGATGAAGTTTTATCTGGCCTTCGGCCTGATTTTTGAGGTGCCGCTGCTGTTGACGCTGCTGGCCCGGATCGGCGTCGTCACGGCCGCGGTGCTGGCGCGCCACCGGCGCCACGCCCTGCTGATCAACGCGATCGCCGCGGCGGTGTTGACGCCGACGGCCGATCTGTTCAACATGATGGTGATGCTGGTACCATTGACCCTGTTGTATGAAGTCGGCATTCTCGGCGCGCGCCTCTTCGGCCGCCGCCCGCTCGCCGCCATTGAAACCCCCGTCGAAGGATAAAAGGAGCGCGTCATGGCACACGAACATGGTTATCATCCCCCCATCACCTCCGCCTCAGGCAAATGTCCGGCCATGAGTGCGGCCGCCGTGGAGGCCAAGGAGGATCCGAAGGCCCGGGAACTCTTGCAACGGGCGTTCGAGAAAACCTATCGCTGGCCCAAGGGCTTCGGCGGTTTTCGGGCTGATCTGGTCGTCGCGACGGCGGGCCTCACGGCCAAGGGGCGCGTTGAAGTCAAATCGCCACGCGAGGTCAGTGTCGATTGCGACGACGAGTCGGTGAAAGAATGGCTCGGCGGGCAGATTTCGATGATGGCCGTGCACCGCGGCCCGCGCACGTTCGAAGAATCGGACGGCAAATATGTGCTGACGCTCGGGGCGGAGGACGGCCATCCGATGGGGCGGCTGATCCACATCCACGGCGACGGCATGAATTCGCGCTACCGGGTGGCCGACGACCGCATCACGCAGATCAACCGCGGCATGGAGCGGATGCGCTTCACGATCAATGTAGAGGACAGCCTGGCTACGACCGACGGGCGCTTTTTAACGACGCGCTACATTGTCTATTACTTCGATCCGGTCGGCGGCGGACTCAAAAGCGCCGACAGCTTCGTGGATCGCCATGCCGTGGTCAACGGGATTTATCTGCCCGGCGTGCGGCGAATGTCGTCGGTGGAGGAGGGGCAGCTCGTGACGCGCGAACTGCGGTTCAATCAACACGCGCTGCTGTAACGGTGGCGGGGAGAAAGGAAGCAGTCTGTGTTGGCAGGATTATGCAGACTGTATAATTATTGTTAGGCATCAGGAGCTGAACTAGGCAAATGTACATCGACTGGGGCGCTGTCGCAAACGTGGCTGGGCCAATCATTGCCCTTTTCGTCGGCGTGTGGATTAACCGCCGATTCGAGAGTCGGCCCATGCTCATCTCGTACTTCGGCCATGTTTCGAGTTTTCAGCACACCCCACCGGGCGGCCAGCCCCTGGTTGTCCACACCCATTCGGTGGTTCTCCGCAATGCTGGTCGACGCCCGGCCACGAACGTCCGCATTACTCACACGGTTTTGCCAGACTTCAACATCTGGCCCGCGCTGGTGCATCACACGGAGGATCTGCCCTCGGGAGTTCGGGACATCGTGATCCCAACACTTGTTCCGGGCGAGCAAATGACAATCTCCTACTTGTACTTTCCGCCACTGACGGTGGCTCAGGTTAACGCAGGGATCAAGTGCGATCAGGGTTTTGCACAGGCGATTCCAGTTCTTCTCCAACGGCAGTACCCGAAATGGTTCAACGTCCTCGCTAGCGTCCTGATGCTCTTGGGTCTCGTTGTGGGGCTCTATCTTTTCTACGAGATTGTGACGTGGGCCATTTACCGATGGGTGTGATGCCTAACATCACGCTGCAGCCGGTGGACGCGGATTCGTGCCATCATCGTCGTGGTATCCGAGGCTGAGCGCTGGCATTAGAACTTGTGAACGACTCTATGTCTCAACCGCCGATGCCACTGATTCAAGCAATTCAGCGAAGGGCTGCGGTTGTCGCAATTGGTCCTTCCACCGTCAGAGGCCAGGGTGCCTCCGGCATCGTGAAGGTCGCTTCCGAGTTTCTCGCTGTGCTTCCCCTGCGCCCGTTTGCGGTGTCTGAGGCTGGGCGATTTCAGGCGGCTTTGAATTCATCAACTGACGATCTTATGCGCACGCTCCCGAGCAAAGCGCGCTCTTGGGGTTTGGCGCGGAAGTGCCTGAACATCTTTCTTCACGATGCATACTACAACATCTACCTCGTCCGCGAATTTGGCTTAGCGCAAGCGGAGCCGTTTTACGAGGTCCCGCTCGATAGCGTTGTAGCACGCGAGCTGAAACGTCGCGCGGGACGCGGCAAGCTTCCACAGTGGCCCGGCGTAAAGCATCTCACTCCGCCGTTGAGCGAGGTGTTTCAGTCTTCCGCGCAATTTTGTTCAGAAACTATGGGCATTGCGCGCATTCATCTCGATAGCTATCTTTGGGTGGAGGGTCGGTGAAAATGCGAGTTCTAAAAGTAAATAGGGACAGACACTATTAACTTGTGCAAACAATTCAGGGGACACCATACTCAATTACTCCAAGGATTGAACGGACGTAGTTGCATGAGGGCACGGAACGATCCGGGCGTGATCTGGGCAGAGTTTTCAGCCGTCAAAAAAACCCGGTCCCAGGCGGAATAATTAAGTATGGTGTCCCCGGAACTCCGCCGTATTGATTCGTCCCATTGACAAAGTGTAGCCAGCAGGCTACGCTTTCCTTGTGGTTGAAATTCGCAAGACCGATGTTTTTGCCCGCTAGCTCGACCGCCTGCGCGACATTCATGCACGGGCACGCGTTCAGGCCAGGATCGAGCGCCTGGCGGCGGGCAACGCGGGAGATGTCAATCCAGTTGGCGAAGGCGTCTCAGAGTTGCGGATCGATTACGGACCGGGATACCGGGTGTACTTCACGAAGCGTGGGCGTGAGGTGGTTATTCTACTGGCGGGTGGCGACAAGAGCACTCAATCCAGCGATATCAAAGCCGCCTTGAGCCTCGCACGCAAACTGTAGGAGCATACAATGAGCAAAACTACTACCAGTCGCTACGATGTCGCAGAGCACCTTCGAACCCCAGAGGAAATGGCCGCCTACCTTGAGGCTTGCCTTGAAGAGGCCAATGGCGATGCAGCCTTCATCGCCAAGGCGCTGGGAAACATTGCGCGCGCCAAGGGCATGGCACAGGTCGCGCGCGATGCCGGCCTCTCCCGAGAAAGTCTTTACAAGGCGCTCTCCGGCGAGCGCAGCCCCAGCTTCGACACCATCCTCAAAGTCGTCGCAGCTCTAGGATTGAAGTTGCATGCTGAAACCACCCATAGCTGATGAGAAACGTGGTGGAACAGGTTCAATCTGTTGGCCTTGGGCTGGTCGACCCCGAAGTTTTTTTGTGGGGATAACGCCGCGCGAATAATTAAGTATGGTGTCCCCGGAACTCCTGTCCCCGGAACTCCGGAACTCCGCGCACGGCGCCGTTGGTGATTAGGACGATCGGAAATGATCCACGATGACCTGGGGCACTTTCTGAAAGTGGGCGTCCGTCGTGAGGAGGCGCAGCCCGTGCTGCATCGCGCTGGCGGCGATCCAGAGATCGTTGGTGGGGATGGGCGTCCCGGCTTTCCAGAGAGCATCTAAGATCACGGCATATCGTTCTGCCGTTCCCTGATCGATGTCGACCAGGGAAACACGCGGTGATGAAAGAAATTGCTCAAGCTCCCTCTCGTTCTTTTTTCTGTGGCTGCCTCTGGTAAATCCGGCGAGTAACTCCCCAAGAATGATCGGACAGGCATAGATCTTCTCGGCGTGCTGGAGGATGGAGTGTATCTCGCCGTGGCCTCGCATAAACGCGGAGTAGGCCGAGGTGTCCAGCATGAGCCGCGTCATTTCCAGATGTCCGGGTCGATTTTGCGTTGTTCGATCAGCGTTTTCTCGAACGCCGCCGCTTCATCGTGTGTCCATGAACCGGCCAGGGCATCCAGATCATCGTGCACAGGTCTGGATGTCGTTTTTCTCTTGGTGCCGGTGCATTCCTCGAGCAAGCCCACAATGGCTTTATTGATACTGGTGCCCTTTTCCTTGGCTTTTTGTTGAATAATTTTAGAGACTTGTGGCGGTAGATTTCTCAGCGTAATCGCTTTCATGGCCGACCTCCGTGCATCACTTTAGCATCATCATGATGCAATTATAGATGCGTCTGGCAGATGGTGTCAAGCTGCCAATCAGATCAGCGCATATCCAATTTCACGTACGGAGCCGTTGGTAATACGGAAGGCGCGGGCGACCGGCCGGCCGGGGTCGGCCAGCGAGACGATCAGGTAGGCCGCTTCCGGATAGAAGGCGAGTTTGATGTCGGTGGCGGACGGGTAGGCTTCGGAGTGCGGGTGCGAGTGGTAGATGACGGCCAGCTCCAGCCCGTTGTGGCGCATGTTTTTCTGCACCCAGAGCTGCTCGCGGTTGTCCATGAGGTAGCGAATTTCCGCATTCGGGTCGGCGTTTTTCACTCGATAGATATGCGAGACGGCCCCGTTGGCGCTGGCCAGAATGCCGCAGGCTTCATGGGGTTTTTCTTCCTGGGCATGCGCCAGCAATTCGTCAAAAATTCCCTTGGGGATTTTGACGGTGTCAGACATTGGAGCTTTCTGTGGAACGATCCTTCTTGCCCGCCGGCTTGGCGGGGGGCAGCGTGCAAGAGACCTCATAGTCGTCAAGTAGGCGCGTGATGCGTGCCTGTGTTCCGCACAGCGCGCACGTCGGGTCACGCCGGAGTTTCATCGTGCGAAATTCCATGGCCAGCGCATCATACGTCATCAGCCGGCCGGCCAGTGGCTGGCCGACGCCCAGCACCAGTTTGAGCGCTTCCACCGCCTGCAGCACGCCGATGGTCCCCGCCAGCACGCCGAGCACGCCGGCCTCCTGGCAGCTCGGAATCATGCCGGGCGGCGGTGGCTCCGGATAGAGGCAGCGATAGCAGGGATAGCGGGCGGCCTGGGCGAAGAATGTGGTGATCTGCCCCTCGAAGCGGAGGATGCTACCGGTGACCAGCGGTTTGTGAAGAAAAAACGCGGCGTCGTTGACCAGGTAGCGGGTGGAAAAATTATCGGTGCCGTCGACAATGATGTCATAGTCGCGAAAGAGCGATTCAATATTTTGCTTCGTGAGCAGCTCGGCATAGGTCCGGACGGCGCAATCCGGATTGATGGCGGTCAGCGTGGCCCTGGCCGATTCGACCTTGGGGGTGTTGATGCTGGCGGTGGTGTGCAGAATCTGCCGTTGCAGGTTGGACAGATCGACGCGATCGGCGTCGATGATGCCCAGCGTACCCACGCCGGCGGCGGCCAGGTAGAGCGCGGCGGGTGAGCTCAGGCCGCCGGCGCCGACGAGGAAAATCTTCGCCTCGTGCAGTTTTCGCTGGCCTTTGCCGCCCACTTCCTTCAGCACGATCTGGCGGCTGTAGCGCTGGATTTGCTCTTCAGTAAAGTTCATGGGATGTCAGCGATCGTCCGGTGACGATAGGCGCGATGAGGACGATTATTCGATGATGTTCCGTTCGATCGGATCGACTTTGACGCCTTTCTTTTTCAGGGCGGCCACGGCGCGCTCGACCTCTTCCGTCTCGCCGATCAACTCCAGATCGACCCAGCCGGTTTTCTCGGTCACGTCCGCTTTGCGGATGTTGGTGATGACGTTATATTCCTTGCCGATCTGATAAATGACCGGCTCTTTGATTTTTTCTTCAGGGAAGGTGATATGAACTTTCAAGCTCGCCATAAGGTCTCCGTGAGGCCGGTTATTCCGCGCCGCCCGCGATGGCCGGCACGAGTGAGAGTTCATCGCCCGCCTTCAGGGGCGTGTCGACGCCCTGCGCGAACCGGATGTCTTCATCGTTGATATAAATGTTCACGAAGCGGCGCAATTGCCCCGTCTCGTCATAGAGCCGCTCCTTGATGCCGGGAAAGCGCGTCTCCAGGCCATCGAGCAGCTCCTGCACGGTGCGGCCGCCGACCGTCACCTCGCCCTGCCCGCCGGTCAGGCGGCGGAGCGGTGTCGGGATGCGCACCAGGATGGCGGCCTCTTTGTGCGTGGAACTGTCGGTCATGACGTCTCCCCGGACGCGCCGCGTTTGGCATCGCCGCGTGACAGTTTGAAGGTTTGCTCAAAATCGCTCAGGCTGGGCTGGATGTGCACCGCCTCGCCCACCGTGCCGATGATCGCTTCCTGGGTTTTCAGGCCGTGGCCGGTGATATAGGCGACGGTCACCTCGTCGCGCCGGACCGTGCCCTGCTTGGCCAGCTTTTTCAGGCAGGCGATCGTCACCCCGCCGGCGGTCTCGGCAAAGATTCCCTCGGTACGGGCCAGCAGATGAATCCCCTCGACGATTTCCGGATCGGAGGCCGTCGCGAAGGCGCCGTTGGTCTCTCGCACCACCTTGAGCGCGTAAAAACCGTCGGCCGGGTTGCCGATGGCCAGCGATTTGGCGATCGTCTTTGGCACGACCGGCTTGATGAAGTCCCGTCCGCCGGCAAAGGCCGTCGCCACGGGCGAGCAGCCCTCGGCTTGCGCTCCGCTGACTCGTGTCCGGACGTTATCAATCAAGCCCAGTTTTTCAAATTCTGCAAAACCCTTCCGAATTTTGGTCAGCAGTGAGCCCGAAGCGACGGGCACCACCACGTGATCGGGCGCCTTCCAGCCGAGCTGCTCGGCCGTTTCGAACGCCATCGTTTTTGAACCTTCGGCATAGTAGGGGCGGATGTTGATGTTGACGAAGGCCCAGGGATATTCGCCGGCCACTTCGCTGCAGAGGCGGTTGACGTCGTCGTAATTGCCTTCCACGGCGACGACGGTCGGCCGGTAGACCAGGTTGCCGAGAATCTTGCCCGATTCCAGGTCGGCCGGAATGAAGACGAAGCAGCGCAGGTTGGCCTGGGCCGCGTGCGAGGAGACTGAGTTGGCCAGGTTGCCGGTCGATGCGCAGGCGACGGTGTCGAACCCGAATTCCCGGGCGCGGGTCAGCGCCACGGCCACGACGCGGTCCTTGAAGGAGAGCGTCGGATGATTGACCGTGTCGTTCTTGATGTAGAGATGGTCCAAGCCCAGCTCGCGCCCGAGATTTTTCGCGTGCACCAGCGGCGTGAGGCCGGCATCCAGGCCGACGGTGGGCTCCTTGGCGATGGGGAGCAGGGGCGCATAGCGCCAGAGGCTGCGCGGTCCCGCCTCGATCGAGGCGCGGCTGATCTCTTTTTTGATCGCCTCGTAGTTGTACTCCACCTCGAGCGGGCCGAAGCAGAATTCGCAGACGTGCAACGGTTCGAGCGGGTAGCGTTTGCCGCACTCGCGGCAGATGAGCGCCTTCATTCTCATCGGGACGCG
>CAZJRH010000037.1:0-10358 GCA_964548215.1 uncultured Nitrospirota bacterium | reverse complement strand
AGAGCAGCCCGACCACCAAGGGGACGAAGGCCAGCAGCACGGCGCGCCACTGCAAAAAATGGAGCCAGACCAGCGCCAGGACGACGACAAAACTCAACAGGGCCGTTTGCTGAAACGCCCGGCGCATTAATTGCGCGGCTTCCATCGTGGTGACGGGCGGTCCGGTCACTCGCGGATCGACCGAGCGTAATTCACCGACGAACGCCTCCATCGCCGCCGGATCCCAGATGTCCTCGGCCGGCGTGATCGTGATGAGAAATCGGCCGTCCCGTCCGATAAAGTGGTCGCGCATGATTGCGGGGGCGTTGTCCGGTGTGATCCGCTCCGGCGAGAGGCGCGGCCGCCATCGATCGAGCTGCGCCGCGAGGTCGGCCATGAAGGCCCGCTGAAACGCGGCCAGCCGTCCGGCGGCCTCCTTCGACTCAAGCGCGGCGGCGATCCGAGCGGCCGTGCCGATCAGGGCCGTGACCGGCGCCATCTCCTCCGCGCGGCCGGCGGCGAACAATTTTTCTTCGATCCCTTCAAGTCCATCGAGGATCCGCTCCAGCGCGCGCCGGGTGGCCGCCGGATCGGCCGGGGCGTTAGTGCCCACGGCCAGGCGATCGGCCCGGCGTTTGGCCTGCTGCAGCAATTCCCGCTTTTCCTGCTGTCCCGCCGGCAGCAGGTCGATCAGGCTTTCCACCTTGCCGACCGTCGGCAATTCGGAAAAGCGCCAACCGAGCCGCTCCGCCCCCTCCAGCGTGGCGGCTTGCGAGGCCGCAAACCAGGTCGACTCGCCGCTTTCGCGCAGCAGCGCCAGCTCCCAATCGACCGATTCCAGGCCGTGTGATTGAAGATTCAGCAGGTTGTCGTCGAACCGCAGCCGCAGGCTCCACGGCGCCAGCAGCAGCGTCAGCAGGGCGACGCCGGCCAGCACGACGCCGTGCCGGCGGACCACGCCGTTCAAGGCCGAGAGACGGAGCAGCCGCCGCGGCGCATGAGAAGTCCGTTCATGGCGAGCTTGTCGAACCATGAACGGTCGCCCTTCGACGGGCTCAGGGCGAACGGTTGGGTTGACCGTGCGGGTGCGCCGGTCGAACAGATACAGCAGCGCCGGATAGACCGTGATCATGGCGATCAACGATAGCACGATGCCGCTGCCGGCGATGAAGCCCAACTCGGCCAGCGCCTTGAAATCGGTGAAGAGCGCGCAAAAAAAGGCGGCGGCCGACGTGACGGCGCAGGTCAGGTTGCCCACGGCCGCCGTGACCATCGCCCGCGACAAGGCATCGTCACTCCCGCGTTCCAGCTCCTCCTGATACCGGGCCAGCAGGTGCATGCCCCAGTTGATGCCGACGCCGATGATGACGAGCGCGAAGACCGACGACAGCAGATTCAACGATCCGATGGTGGCGGCGGTCAGGCCGAGCGTCCAGACGAGGCTCATCACGAGCGTCAGGACGGCCAGCACCGGCCGCCACACGGCGCCATAGGTGACGATGAAGAGCAGCGTGACGCCGATGATGGCGATGACTGTCGCCTGTCGCATGTCCCGGCCGGTGGTGATCATCTCGTCCGCCTGCAGCACCGGCCGGCCGGTCAGCCCGGCGGCCACGTCCGGAAACTGCGCCCGGCTCTCCTGCATCGCCTGCCGGATGGCCGTCAGCGGCCGTTCGATGACTTGCATGGTCGAAAAATCCTTCGGCACGCTGATCAGCATCAGCAGAAAGCGCCCGTTTTGTGTGAAGGTGTACTGACTGAGCCGCTCATCCCCGATGGCGGCAAAAGGCGACGCATAGGGCGCGCCGTCCGTTACCGAGCGGGCCAGGCCGTTCATGAGCGCCTCGAGCGCTTCGAACAGGGGCGCCAGCCCGGCCTCTTCCTCTCCCATCGGCTCGGCCAGCCGGCGGCCCATCCATTCAAAAAGCGTCGATAACCGGCCCGAGGCCAGCACCCCCTCCAGTTCGGGCGCCAGCCGCTCCAGCAGATGGTTCAGTTTCTGTAGTTGCTCTGTTTCAAGATAGAGCAACAGGTTGTCGCCCAGTTGGTCGGCGCCGATCCGGTAGGTGACCTGCTCGATCAACTCCGGCCAAGCAGCCAGGCGTTTAGCCAGATCATCGGCAAAGGCCTTGGCTTGCTCGGGCTTGCGGCCGTCGATGACGACGTAGAGAAATTCCTGGTCCTTGAAATTGCGAAGAAATTCCAGATAGTTTTTTTGAAACTCGATCTGGTCGGAAACAAGCTGATCCTGGTCGCTGATCAGCGTCAGGCGGCTCCAACCGAGCCAGCCGGACAGCAGTGTCAGGAACAGGGCGACGGCAACGATGGCGCGGGGCCAGGCGCAGACGAGGCGGGCGGTCAGACGAAGCAGGCGGGCGAACTGATGCATGGAGAAGGGCAAACTAACAGAGCGGGGTGGCGGAGTCAACCGCAAACCGTGTAGAATGAAACCCGCTGTCTGCCGGGAACTTCGAGGTTATTCATGGATGTGAAGACCCAAACTGCGACGGCGCTGACCAGCACGGCCGACCGGCACCATCACTATCACGGGGAGGAGTGGCACACGCCCCGTGGGCGGATGGTCCGTGAAGTGGTCTTCGGTTTCAATGACGGCCTGGTGACCGGCATCGGTTTTGTGGTCGGGGTGACCAGCTCGTCGCTGGAAGGGTCGATGGTGCTGCTGACCGGTGTGGCCGCCGCCGTGGCCGCCTCGCTGTCGATGGCGATCGGGGCCTATCTTTCGACCAAGTCGCAGAATGAATTCTTTTCGGGGGAGATTCAGCGGGAGCGCCGCGAGATCGACGAGCAGCCGGCCAAGGAACGGCAGGAGATGCATGAGATTTTCACCGAGATGGGATTCGAGCCAAAGGAGCGCGAGCTCCTGATCCGGCGGATCACCGCCAACAAGGAGCTGTGGGTCCGCTTCATGATGCGCGAAGAGCTTGGCATTTTTGATGAAAATTTCGACAGCCCGATCAAGGCCGGCGCCGTGATGGGGACGTCATTCGTCCTGGGTTCGATCCCGCCGCTGATTCCCTATATGATCTACGCCGACGCCCATGAGGCCATGCGGTGGGCGATCGCCATCGCCCTGGTCGCCGCCTTCGCCGCCGGGGCCGCCAAGACCAAAGTCGCCAAGACGGTCTGGTGGAAGAGCGGCCTGGAGATGATGCTGCTCTCCGCGCTGGCGGCGGCGATCGGCTTCACCGTCGGCCAGTTTATTCCGCAATTTATTCCATGAGTCCCTCGTGAGTCTATGATGCCCACGCCTCCCGCCACTCGTTCGGACCGCCTGTTGTCGGTCTCTGTTGTGACATTAGGATGCCCAAAAAACCAGGTCGATTCGGAAGTGATGCAGGGGCTGCTCGAGCGCGACGGTTTTCGATTGATCGACGAGCCGGAGCGGGCCGAAGTGGTGGTCGTCAACACCTGCGGTTTTATCGATCAGGCCAAGGAAGAGTCGATCGACACGATCGTCCGTTTAGCCAAGCTGAAGCGGTCGGGGAAATGCCGCGTGCTGATTGCCACCGGCTGCCTGACCCAGCGCTATGCGGGCGACTTGCTGAAGGAGATTCCGGAGCTGGACGGCGTGACGGGCACCGGCGACTTTCAAAAGATCGCCGAAATCTGTCGAGAGCGGTTGAAGAGCCGCCGGGGACAGTCCGTCCCTGGGGACGGATCAAATCTGTCCCCGGACGAGAAGGGCACGACAACCATACCCGTCTCCTTCACCGATCACATGGCGTTTCTCTATGACGAGGCTACCCCGCGCCGTCGAATCGGTCCCAAGCATTCGGCCTATGTGAAAGTGTCGGAGGGCTGCAACTACCGCTGCTCCTTCTGCGCGATCCCGTCGTTTCGCGGCGATCTGAAGAGCCGGCCGATCGACTCGGTGGTGCGCGAGGTCGAGCAGCTCGGGGCCGAAGGAGTGAAAGAGGTCAACCTGATCGCCCAGAGTTTGACCAGTTACGGCTGGGATTGGCGGCAGGATGCCGTGCCTGCCGGCAGGCAGGGGGCTAAACGCGATGACGGCGCGCTGGTGCGGTTGCTCAAGCGGCTGGCGCCGATCGGCGGCGTTGAATGGATCCGGTTGTTCTATACCTATCCGACCGATTTCACCGAGCCGCTGATCGAACTGTTGGCCAATGAACGAAAGCTCTGCCGCTACGTCGATCTGCCGCTGCAGCACATCAACGATCGGCTGCTGAAGGCCATGAATCGGAAAGGAACGAAGCGCGATATTGAACAGTTGATCGCGCGTTTACGGAAGGCCATTCCTGAACTGACGCTGCGCACCACGTTCATCGTCGGTTTCCCCGGCGAGAGCGAGGCGGAGGTTGAGGAGTTGGAAGAGTTTATCCGGGCCACTGGTTTCGACAGGATCGGCGTTTTTACCTATTCGCCCGAGGACGGCACCACGGCCCTTCCGTTGGGCGATCCGGTCAGCGCTGAAGAGAAAGCCGAACGCCGCCAGCGGTTACTCGATCTGCAGGAAGAAATTGCGGGCGAGCGATTGCAGGCGATGGTTGGCCGGCCGTTACGAGTGCTGGTGGACGGACCGTCAGAAGTAGATCACGACAAACGCTGGGAAGCCCGCCATGAAGGCCAGGCGCCGGAGATTGATGGTGTCGTCCTGCTGGAGAAGTCCAAGAAAAAACCGTCAGCCGGTGACCTGGTGACGGTTGAGGTGACTGATGTGGAAGGTTATGATCTGATTGGTCGTGTAATAGCCATGTAGTGGCAATCTGTTCGGGGTGTTATGAAAATCATTAAGCAAATTATTCGTATCGTATTATCGGTGATTCTCGCATTTCTGGCACTCATCCCCCTTGCAAGCCTCTTTGACCATATGAATTGGTCAATGTTTAATAGCTGGGCGCTGGTACATGGCTCATTTCTAATTGCCGTTCCCATACTCGCCGTTCTCATCTACCTTCTGTTAGGGTTGATTCCCTTCCTGAGATGGCAGGGTAAGATTTGATCCGCCCATCGGTGACAACGTAACGTAGGGGCGATTCACGAATCGCCCATTTTGTGGTCAATGTAGGGGCGACCCGGCGGGTCGCCCGTTCTTGTGACATCGTTGCCGGATTAATGTAGGGGCGGTTCACGAACCGCCCGCCTTACCAGGAATTCAGTATGGTGTCCCAGGATTTCAAGGAGGTTGACCCGTGAAGGCGCATCGCCAATACGTCAAAGAACAGAGTAAGCGTGATCCGCGGTTTGCCAAAGAGTTGACCAAAGCCAGCGCCGAGGTGCGGCTGGCCGTCATGATCATCCGCCTGCGCGAGGCACACGGATGGTCGTAGCGGAAGCTGGCGGAGGTGACCGGCATCAAACAACCCCAGATCGCGCGCCTTGAAATGGGGCGCCAGATGCCGACACTTGAGACCCTGTGGAAGCTTGCGGATGCGTTTGGGGCCGAAGTGGTCATCGGCCCCCGCCAACATCTTGAGATGCGGGCGGCATAAGACGGCGTTAGTAGGGGCGATTCACGAATCGCCCGTCTTGCTAGGAATTCAGTATGGTGTCCCCAGAATTTAATGAGGAGATATCTGAATGAATGAGAGACAACTACTTAAGTCGACTGTTTCCGAGTACGAATCGCTACTTCATTCACTTGGGCTAGATGGTGGCGACCAACCGGATACGGATCGTCTTGTAGACCATTTGTCACACTCGCACGATTGGACTAGGCAGGGCGCTGAAGAAATCGTGTGGCTTGCCAATGCATATGGTGTGTTCATGTTGAAAAACGCGCTGGCCCTCGCCATCGCTCTTAAAAAGGAGGATGGTGACCTCCGATACTGAGAAAGCCGAGGTGCCTCCGATTACCAGCAGAGCAATTCTTGGGGCACCACACTCAATTCACGGCTAACCCAGGGTGTCCTCTGAATTTGGATGTATGTTCACGTTAGCGAAGTAATACCGAGCTTGGTAAGATATTGGAAAGTAGAATCATAAAATTCTGGTAATCTTGTTGGATCGCCAGAATCCCCTGGCGGGACAAAGATAACCATTCCCTGTCGAGCGCGGGTGAGCAGGACTCGGTAGGCATTTCTGAGGTAGCGTCGATTATCCTGATTTATGATATTGCACCACTTGTCGCTACGAAAGTCATGGAAGCTCCAACCCAAACCCGTGAAACGCAAGTCACCATCCCAAGTTACGCATGCCCAGTCGAGTTCCAAGCCCTGCACTTGAAATTCGGTTGCGGCATCTTCTAGATAGTAGCTTGAACGCGTATCTTCCTTGCTGTTGAGAAACCAATGTACCGGATCAACATTGACACGGATATCGATCGCATGAGGCTTGAGGCGTTGGGCTTTCGATGATGCCACTAGTCCAAAACGCTCCGTTCCCCTGGCGTGTTTGCGAACCCATTGCTTGGCCAGGTTCAAGTCGCGCGTGACCGCGATCGGATATCGGGCTGCGAGATCTTTGAATGCGTTACGTGCAGTTTGTATTTCGCAATCAAGCAGTGCCTTGACGAAGGCCGACACGTTCTCGGCCCGGAACGATCTCATGGATACGGCAAGATGGAGGCGGTCGTCGAAATGAGTATTCTGCCGTTGACGCACAATCTCCAAAGCATTGCCAGCTGCATACTCGCTATCGGTGAGTTGTGATGAGATGTACATATGCCAATGTGGGAAATTCGAGTTTACAGCTTCAAGCCACGCGTCAATTCCTGCTTCGCCAGTATTGATTTCTTGTCCGCCACCGACAAGACATATCACGACAGCCCAATCCATCTGACGGTTCATGCACGAAATTAGAAACTCGGGTTCTGAGTGTGGGAAATCGGGACGATTTTTCTTTCGGCGCATGAAGCTAGCGGTCTGTCGCAAGTTCCATGCTCGTTGCGCCTCGTCAAAGATGGCAATGTGTTCCGCTGGAGGCCCAGCATCAATCAGTGCATCATCGCGAAAATGATGTACATTCTGGATGAAAGCTTTGATGCTTTCGGCAACCTTCCCCTTACGTATTCGAATCCCACGACTTTTTTGACGTGCAACCTCGTCACGGGTGAGTGCTTCGCGCAGCACGGCAACCAATGGGCCATTTCCCGAAAGAAAGACGGCGTGTGTTGCTTGATGCAAGTCACGGTGTCGTGTGGCAAGGTTCAATCCGACAAGCGTTTTGCCGGCGCCTGGTACACCAGTAACAAAGCAAATGAGCTTTCGCCTGAGTGCTCTCGCCTCATCCACCAACTCCTCAATACGGCGTGAAGTGACTTGCAGATTCTTCGCCCCCGCATCAAAACGCGCGATGGCTTCAACGGAGTGCTGCGCATAAAGAGCCCGCGCTGCTTCAACGATTGTAGGTGTGGGTAAATAAGATGCACATGACCAGCGTTTCCCATCAAGCGTCTCGCCTGAGACAGTTCGCAGGGCCAAGTCGATCGCATTACGAAGTCCATTGGGGCGGACCAGAATCGGGAAGTAGACCTTGTCCTCGTAGGCTTGCAGTCTTAACATTGGTGATGTAGCGGCCCCAGTGGCAACCAGGACTGGAATAACCGAGGCGGAATGGCTGGCTTCGTGGAAATTCTTCAGATCTAAGGCGTAATCCCACGCCTGATCAATGGAAGCACGCTCAAAAGTACTTTCACCCATCTTGAACTCAATCACAAACACGATCGGTCCAATTAGCAGCACCGCGTCAATGCGGCGACCCATACGGGGGATGTTGAATTCAAAAAACAACGTGCCCGTCAAACCAACGAGGCAACTTTGCAGTATGCTGATCTGCTCTAGCCAGGCTTCCTTCTGTGTGGTGAGCAGTGCAAAATCACTGTTTCTTGCAAGTCGTCCAACAATGGTATCCGGTTGGGATTGCAGAAATTCAGTAATAGATGCGCTATACCAAGCTCGTGACAACGCGTCTGAATGGTAGGCTGGTTCAGATGATGTTTCCATCAGTTGGATGACTCAAAGCAAATCGAAAATCGTGAGGGGCGCCATAAGGGTCAGGTCTTGCATTGCAACATCCCGTTGCTTCTCGGCTATGCCTGCCCCGCGAGGCGGCTCGGGCCGTAGCGTGCGGGCGGCTCTTTCGCGTAGAAACCGATTTTTCGCTGTTCGGTCTTCGGCGACGCCATCAATTCCCGGATCGCGTCAAACACGACCTTAAACTGGGTGTCGTGTTTCCGCTCCAACGCATCGAGTTTGGCTGCCAACTCCTTGTGGGTGGCGATCATCTGCCGCAGCCGCACAAAGGTTCGCATGATCTCGATGTTGGCACGAATGGCCTTGGAGCTGTTCAGGACACCGGATAACATTGCCACTCCTTGCTCGGTAAATGCATAAGGAGGGTAACGCCGTCCACCCCACCGATTTGAGGTCACAAATTGTGACCTCAAATGATGAAACTCTTCCTTGGTGAGTTGGAACATAAAGTCCGAGGGAAAACGATCGATGTTCCGCTTCACGGCCTGCACCAGGACCTTTGTTTCCACCCCATAGAGCACTGCCAAGTCGGCATCTAGTATGACCTTATGGTCTCGAAGCAGGACAAAATGGCTTGCTCGATCCGTTCGGCAGGAATAAGAGCTTTCATTGGATCCCCTCCTTTACTTGGGGTGTGGCAGCTAACCGTCAGTATAGTGAAAGGAGCGGGCAAATCTCAACGGAAGGGGTAAAACGGGTCTGACGTGCTCAGGCAGATTTTGCCTTGGAGTTCTTCACCACCCCAATCAGCCGATTGCCTTCATCCAACCCATCCACGGTCGCGCCCAGGGCGAGCATCGCTTCCAGGTAGGCCACGGCTTCTTTGGTGATCACCTCGCCGGGGGTCACCACCGGGATGCCGGGCGGGTAGACGGTGACGATTTCGGCGCTGATTCGGTCGATGCCGGCGTTTAGCTCCACTTGCTCATGATCTGACAGAAACGCGTCATGCGGGCTCATCCGCCATTCGTTCACAAACTTCGGAATGGTGATGGGCTGGAACCGTCTCGTCGGGCCTTGCTGTCCCTCCGCTGAAATTTCCTTGAGCGCGTCGACTAAACGGTTCAGGTCATCCTTCCGGTCGCCGATGCTGACGATGACCAGGACATGGAACGGGTCGGCCATTTCAACCTGGATGCCGTGCCGGAGGTTGAGCAACTGGGAGACTTGAAAGCCGGTCAGCCCCAGGCCGCTCACGCCGATGGTGAGCTTGGTCACATCCAGGTCGCCCATCCGGGCAAAGAGCGAAGCGGTGATATTTTCCCGGCTGAAACAGGTGCAGCCGGGGATCTTGTTGATCCGCACCCGCGCCTCTTCCGCCAGCGTAATGGCTTTATCCAATAGTTTCCAGCCTTCCGTGGCCATCTGCATCCGGGCCAGATCGAGCGAGGCCATCAATATATATGACGGGCTCGTGGTCTGCACCACCCGAAGCACCCGGGCCAGCATCGCCATGTTGATCCGGCCCTCGCGCGCATGCAGCATCGACGCCTGCGTCATGCCGCCGATGATCTTGTGGATGCTCTGCACACACATGTCGGCGCCGGCCTGCACGGCCGACGTGGGCAGGTCGGAGTGGAAGGTCAGATGCGGGCCGTGCGCCTCATCGACCAGGGCGATCACGCCTTTTTGGTGCGCATAATCGATGATCTCGACCAGGTCGGCGCAGATGCCGTAATAGTTGGGGCTGGTCAGGACGATGGCCCGGGCGTCGGGATGGGCGTCGATGATCGCCTTGCTCCTATCGATCGTGACGTTGAGCATCAAATTCAGGTTGGGATCGAAGACGGGATCGAAAAAGACGGGCTGTGCGCCCGAGAGGATCAAGCCGGCGATGATCGATTTGTGGGCGTTGCGGGCGACCAGCACCTTGTCGCCGGGCCGGCAGGTGGCCAGGATCATGGCATGGTTGCCGCCGGTCGTGCCGTTGACCAGGAAGAAGGAGCGGTCGGTGCCGTAGGCCCTGGCCGCCAGCGCCTGGGCTTCCTTGATCACGCCCTTCGGCTTGTGCAGCGAATCGACCTCATCCAGCGTGGTCAGGTCGATCGAGAATATCTTGGGGCCGACGAATTTCCGGAAGCGGGTGCTGATCCCCTTGCCGCTCTTATGTCCCGGTGTGTGGAACGAGACCTTTTTGCTCTCCGCCAGCGCCACCATGGCGTCGAACAGCGGCGTGCGCAGTTGCTCGTCCCGGTCGTACGGCGGGAGCGGGTAGGGGATGGGAACGGACATCGGCGTGGCCGGAGAGCCCGCGTCACCAGTCATAGCAGTGAGCGGGACAGGGTTAATGATAGGTGAAGAGGGGCTGATTGTCTTCAATGATGCGGTCGAACTGCTCAAGGCCGTCCCGGACGTTCTTGGGAAAGAGAAACTGCCCTTGATGAATTTCACCATTGTAGTACGTGAGTTCGCCCGTGATCCGTTCCT
>CAZJRH010000036.1:0-2110 GCA_964548215.1 uncultured Nitrospirota bacterium | reverse complement strand
CGATCGTGCCGGTGGCCGTATTCACCCGCACGTCGGTGAAGTCGACCTTGCCGGCCCGGGCATATTCGCTGCCGTCGGCCAGCTTCAGCGTGACGTCAAACGTCCCTCCACGGGGAAGCTTCAACCGTCCGTCGGCCACGGCCTGGGTGAACTTCAAATACTCGGACTCGGTGAAGCTGAAGATGACGTGGATCGGATCGAGTTGCGAAATCGTGGTCAGGAGTGTCTGCTGCGCCTGGATCAGGCTGCCCTCCGACATGAGCGCGCGGCTGGTGATGCCGGCAATCGGCGCCTCGACGCGGGTGTAGGAAAGATTCAACCGCGCCTCCGCCGCTGCCGCCCGCACGGCTTGCACGCCGGCTGCCGCAATCTGCTCGGCCGAGACGGCGTCGTCATAATCATTCTGGCTGACCAGCTCGGTTTCATACAGCGGCTTGAGGCGCGCCACCTGGCGCGAAGCTTGGGTCAGCCGCGCCTCGGCGCTGGCCAGCTCCGCCTCGGCCCGGTCGAGCGCGGCGCGAAACGGCTCCGGATCTATGGTGAAGAGACTCTGGCCGGCCTGCACCGCCGTCCCCTCATCATAATTCCAGCGCTGGAGGATGCCGGAGACGCGCGGGCGCACTTCGACTTCGCGAATGCCGGCCACCTGGCCCACATATTCAAACGTGGCGGGCAGATCGCGCGGCTGCACGGTCACGACCGACACTTCGGGGGGCGGAGGCGCCGGCGGACCGCCGGAGGGACTGCAACCCAGGAGCCACACCAGCGACATGACGGCGCAGACGGCCGTGGCAAGATGAACTATTCCGGCCGATTGGCGCACAAAGAAAAGTGTACTCCAGCGCACGAGTCGAAAACAATCACGAAATCTGTGGGACGGCGGCGAAACCGGCCCTCGTCCGGCACAACGAGCGGGACCATTCGTAACCGAGACGCTGACGGAACTACCGCACGCGGGGATTGGGCCGCTCGATCAATTCAATTTCGTACTTGTCCGGCGCGTCGATAAAGCAGAAACGGCTGCCCGACGAGCTGGTGGTCGGCCCGTCGGTGATCGGAATGCCCTTGGCCTTCAGCTCGGCCATCGTCCGGTCGAGATTGTCCACTTCAAACGCCAGATGCACCAAGTCCTCGGGCACCTGCACCCGCCCGCTGGAGGGAAACGCACAGAGCTCGATTTCTTCATCGCTATTCGGCACGCGCAAGAAGGCCAGCTCCGACCCGCGCGGTGAGCGGTGGCGCTCCACCACCTTCAGTCCCAGCACATCCTGATAGAACCGGATCGTCTCGTCCAGGTTGTTGACTCGCATCCGGGTATGAAGCAACTTCTTAATCATGATGCGCAGCGTAGCGCGCCGTTCTTCGTGCTGTCAAGCTATTGACTTCCCCGTGAACCGATCGATAGGATGCCCTCGATGACATCGTCGTCGCCAATGCCGCAGTTGGAGCCGCTTCTCGCCTCGGTCAAATGGCTCAGCCCGGATGAATTTCTTGCCGGTGACGCCCGGCAACTCTCCCCGCTGAGTCGCGCGCTCCTGACCACCGACGGCTCCACCACGATCTTCTTGCGGGCGCTCCGCATGCAGCCCATCCTGCTCGACGTCGCCGACCAGCGCGACGTGCCGTTGCCTCCATTGCCGGCCGGCTGGCTGGACTTGTCCCCCGGCAGTCCGGCCTTGCAGCGCGTCGTCTGGCTGACCGACGGCGCCCACCGCCTGGAGCTCGGCTATTCGCTGATCGCGCTGGACCGCCTCAGCGCGCCGCTTCGGGAACGGTTGACGGCGCGGCGCACGCCGATCGGCCTGCTGGCGGGCGAGCTGGGACTTCCGTCGCTGCGCGATCGATTACACATCGGCCGGCTGACCGACCCGGGGCTGGCCCGCCTCTTCGGCGGGTCATCCAACGTGGAGACGGACGCCCTCTGGTGCCGCCGCTATCGCTTGCAGATTCCCGACGCGCTGACGGCCGTGATTGTCGAACTCTTTTCTCCAGCCCTGGAGTCCCGAGCATCGGCGTAGGCCGTCGGCGACCATGGTGTGACCGATGGACCGCCTGATCCAAAAAATGATCGCCCTGGCCGAGCTGATCCGGCTGGAAAAACCCTACGGCA
>CAZJRH010000035.1:0-3188 GCA_964548215.1 uncultured Nitrospirota bacterium | reverse complement strand
GCACGAGCGCCATCAGGCCGATGATCGAGGCCATGCCGGGCAGTGCCGTGAGCAGAGCGCCGACCACCCCGCGCATCGAGGGCACCATCGAGACCAGCCGCAGCACACGCAGCACGCGCAGGGAGCGCAAGACGCTGAACGCGCCGCTCGCGGGCATCAGCGCGATCCCGACGATCACGAAATCGACCACGCGCCACGGATCGTGGAAGAAGCGGCGGCGGTAGACGAAGAAGCGCAACAGCAACTCGACCACGAAGACTCCCAGCACCGCGCGGTCGATGGCGTGAAGCACATCGCCAAAACGCGCGGCGATCGCGGGCAAGGTTTCGAGCCCGAGCGTGATCGCGTTGGCGACAATCAGCGCGATGATCGCCTGGTCGAAGCGCGGATGTTCGATCAGCGCGCGCGCCCGCGCGCGCAAGCCCGGCGCCGATTCGGAAACGGTCGTATTCATGGGTTGCAGTAATTAATTCCAGGGACACTAATTCCAGGGACACCATACTAAATTCGTGACTCCCCGGCTCAGGATGGCCGCATCCTACCAAAACGCGGCGGGCTTTGGAATGGATGGTCGAGCCCCCATGCGCCGGCGCGGACGATCGCGATTCCTTGATATTGGTTTTGGGGTTGCGTCTTGACGATCACAAATAAAGGGGACAGATTTATTTTCTACTCTCTGGCCGTCCCCAGCCGCACCAGCAACAGCAAGAGAATCGGCAGGTGGATCAGCACGCCGACCAGCCCCAGCAACGGCTCGCCGATCCAGAACGTCACGCCAAGATTAAATCCCAGAATCAGATAATAGAGCCAAACCGCCGACAGCAACGGCCGCGCCGGCCGATCGGGCCAGCACCAGCGATCGCACAACATAAACAGGCCGATCGACGCGCCGCCGACCAGCCCCCAGCCGGCGAAGTTCGAGAGCGGCACGCCGAAATAGATTCCGCCGTCGGGATAATAAAAAATCTTTCCCAGGAACCACCGATCGCCGCGCACCGCGGCCGGATCGATCACCACGTCGATCCAGACGAAAAAACAGACAGCCAGCAACCAGACGGCCCACGACCGGCGCACGGCCGGCGCGTCGAGCAACCGCAGCCGCCCCCGTTCCCGCACCGCCGGCAGACAGAAGGCCAGGGCGAGCGAGTAGGCGGCATAGGCCAGAAAGGTGAACGAGAGCGAGTCCATGAAGGGCACGTTGCTGATCCACAGTTCGCGCCCCCGCGTCGCTTCCACGTAGACATATGGGCCGAAGGGAAATCCGTTCCGGACCGAGCTGTATTCGGCGAGAAAAGCCAGCACCCAGGTCATGAGGGTGAAGAGCGCGGCCCGCTTCCCGCCGAAACTCCAGACGGCGGCGGCTAAAAAAAGTGCGAGAAAAAAGAAAACATAGGGGCGCAGCAGGACCGTGGAAACGAAGAGACTTAGCAGTTCCATGAAGAACAACGGGAGGCGATTACGATGTGATCGCCTGTTTGGCCAGTTTCATGCCGGCGTCCCACAACCCGCCCGGAAAACGAGCCGCCTCCTTGAGCACCGATGCCAGCGCGTCGACAAACCGGTCGATCTGCGCCTCGCTGATCGTGAGCGGCGGGATCAGCTTGATCACCTCCGCGCTGGGATCGGACACCATGGCCAGGATCCGGTGCTCGCTGAAGAGCGGCATGACGATCATCTGGGCGAAGAGCCCCGGACGCGCGGCGTGGATCATCTTCCAGCCCATTCGCAACGTGATCGAGCGCGGCTCGCCGAATTCGATCGCCACCATCAAACCCCGCCCCCGAACCTCCCGGATCAATTCCGACGATTCCTTGAGCGCCACCAGCTTCCCTAGCAACCGCGCGCCCATGGCGGCCGACCGCTCGACCAACCGTTCCTCGTCGAGAATGCGCAGCGTGGCCAGCCCCGCCGCCATCGCCAGGTTGTTTTCCGCAAAGGTCGCCGCATTGATCACGCAGCGATCCATCTGGTGAAACACTTTCCGGAAAATCTCCTGCCGGGTCAGCACCGCGCCCACCGGCACCAGCCCCGCGCTGAGTGACTTGGAGACCAGCAGGAGATCTGGCGTGACGCCCCAGTGCTCGCAGGCGAAGAGTTTTCCGGTGCGGCCCAGGCCGGTCTGGATCTCGTCCACAATCAGCAACGCGCCGTATCGCGCGCACAACCGCTTGGCTTCGGGCAGATAGCCGTCGTCGGGGATGATCACGCCGCCGCCCTGAATCGGTTCGGTGATGAAGGCGGCCACGTCGCCCGCGGCCAGCTCCCGCTCCAGTGCGGCCGGATCGTTGAACGGCACCGTCTGGCAGCCCGGAAGAAACGGGCCGAAACCGTTGCGAAAATAGTCCGAGCCCATCACCGACAACGCCCCGTAAGTCAGCCCGTGATAGCCGTTCTGGCAGGACAGAATGCGAGGGCGCTTGGTGGCGTATCGGGCAAATTTCAGCGCCGCTTCCGTCGTCTCGGCGCCCGAATTTGTAAAATGCACCGCGTCCAGCCCCGGCGGCGCATGCTCGATGAGCGATTCCGCCAGCAGGCCGGCCAGCAACGGGGCGTCCATCTGGACCAGACTCGCCGTGTTGGCTGACAGTAGATCGGCGATCGCCTTCACGGCAACCGGATGGTTGCGCCCGACATTGAACACCCCCCAGCCGCTCAACATATCGAGATAGTCGCGCCCTTCCTGATCATAGAGCAGGCAGCCCTCGGCCCGGACATAGGTCCGGTCAAATCCGATCGTCTTGAGGACGCGGGCCATCTGCGCGTTGACATGGCGCTCATAGAGCGCATGCTGCTCGGCGGCGCGTTTGCGTATCAGATCATTGAGATCAAATTCCATCACCACGTCCCATCCCGGGAACGCCTATCACCCGGGCAGCTTTGCAATCGCCTGCTGAAGCCGGCGGGTCTGCTCCGCCGGATCGCCCTTGGCCCACAACTGCGCAACCTGCTCTTTCAAATAGGCCGACGCGCCGACGGCATCGACGAACAGGCGATAAAACTCCTCGGGCGTCGCCGTCGTCGCGCTCCGCAGCCGATCCAGCGCCTCTTCGGTCAGCGGCACATAGACATCGCCCAGATGACAGACCGCCGGGTAGATGCCCTGCGCGGCCGGTTCAATCGTAAACCCGTCCATAACACTCCCCTCGTTTCCTGATCACACCCGCCAAGAAATGGGGTCAGAGAACATT
>CAZJRH010000034.1:0-1655 GCA_964548215.1 uncultured Nitrospirota bacterium | reverse complement strand
TCTGAGCCAGGATCAAACCCTTCAAAAAAGTTCGCTTGTCACCGATTACGGCAAAGCCGCAAGCGGCGATTGTGAACTAGCAGCTTGAAAAGTCTGAGATCGCTTCTGAAGCTCGACTCAAAGAACTTGTTGACGATCTCGCCTTGCGGCGAGAGTCGTCGCGCAAGGATGTGTCGCGCTTCAAAAGCATCGCACACCCTCGTGCAGGCTTATAGGTGCTACCGAATTGTCAAAGATCAACGTCCCCACAGCGGTTCCTTGCGGAACAACGACAGATGCGGCCATCCCAGAGAGGATGCTCGTCCGCACCCGATTTTTTCGCTGTGTTGTGAAAGTCCCGTGTAATTGGGACAAGGAATACTATACAACGATCAAGTGGGATGTCAAGACGGTGGCAATAAAAAAGGAAAAAACCCCACGCCACACTCCTTTAGGCCATGCTTGGGAAGCGATAACTTCCCGGGCCAGATCCAACTGGCCGCACTGGCGAAGGAGTGCGTTCGGGGTTCTTCGATGGATAATTATCGGCCGCGCCCCGGCCGGATGTCAAGCAGAAAAACCGGTTTTGCCCTCTGGTAACGCTGCCAGCGGCGATTTGCGGCGCCGCCACAATGCACCCAGCGTGGCTGCCGAGACGGCGACCAGCAGCGCCAGGCTGCCCGGCTCGGGGACGAGGCTGGGGTCGGTGGTCGCGAAGAATGCCGCGCCCGAGCTGCTGATGTTCACGCGCATGACAGGCGATCTGGTGATCGCCATGCGGCACTGCCCGCAGCCGATCATTGCCGCCGTCGCTGGCGTGTGCGCGGGCGCCGGCGCGATCGTTGCAATGGCCAGCGATCTGCGCCTGGGCACCGCACGTTGCAAGACCGCCTTCCTGTTCAACCGCGTCGGCCTCGCCGGCTGCGACATGGGCGCGTGCGCGCTGCTGCCACGCATCGTCGGCCACGGCCGCGCCAGCGAATGGCTCTACACCGGCCGTGCGTTGGCCGGCGAAGAGGCTGAGCGCTGGGGCTTCTATAACCGCCTCGTCGCGCCGGAGACGCTCGCTGCCGATGCGCTGGCCTGGGCACGAGAACTGGCCAGCGGCCCGACCTTCGCCAACGGCATCACGAAGACCATGCTGCACCAGGAATGGAGCATGGGGATCGACCAGGCGATTGAAGCCGAAGCGCAAGCGCAGGCCCTGTGCATGCTGACGGAAGACTTCGGCCGCGCCTACCGCGCCTTCGTCGCCAAGAGCAAACCGGTGTTCGAGGGCAACTGATGAATCCGCTCGAGCATCTGCGCTGGCCTTTCTTCGAGGAACGGCATCGCGCGTTTGCCACCGCCATCGATGCTTGGGCCGCTCGTGAAGTGCGCGATGTGCATGGCACTGACCTCGATGCACTCTGCCGCCGCCTGGTGCGCCAGTTGGGCGACGCCGGCTTGCTGCGACACACGGTTGCGGGCACCGCATTTGGCGGGGCGGCGGAGGCAATCGACACGCGCATGCTGTGCCTCGCCCGCGAAACGCTGACTCGCCACGCGGGCCTGGCCGACTTCGCCTTCGCGATGCAGGGCCTGGGCTCGGGCGCGATCTCGCTGGCCGGCACGCCGGAGCAGAAATCGCTCTTGTTAGCGCGTGTGGCCTGCGGACATTCCATCGCGGCGTTTGC
>CAZJRH010000033.1:0-1521 GCA_964548215.1 uncultured Nitrospirota bacterium | reverse complement strand
GAACCCGTGCATGAGCCGGTTGGCGCCGGTCTTCGCCTTCGAGGGCTCCAGGTCGTTGCCGAAACGGCTGCTGATGCCGACGGCCCCCCGTTTACTGAGCATGGTCGCAAGTTCTTCGAACAAGATCTCGATGCCGGCAGGCGCGACATAGTCGAGACTCAGACCCTTGTACCTGGTGGGGTCTATCGGCTTCCACCGGCCCGCTGTGAACGCGCGGTACGCCAACGGACACCGACGGTAGAACGCCATGTCGTCATCCAGCATGAAGACGTCGTCCCTGACGTTCTCGAGGATCCACTGGCGTTTCGCCGCGATTGTCGCGACCGGGGCCACCTTGACGTTCTTCGCGGGTACAGTCGAGCGGTAGCGCGCACGGAAGTCCGCCGCGTCGTCCTCGCTTGACACAACAATGAGGGCCTCCCGGCGAAGTGCTTCCGGGAGGCTGTGGAGCGTCACTTGCTTCGTGACGCGCCCGTGGGTCGGGATGACAATTCGCATTACTCGCTCCTCTGCGGGCCGACGGGTTACTTGACGGAGATGAGCTGCTGCTTGACGTCCCAGTTCACGTCGGCGCGGGTGCCACCGGCCGCGATGTATTCGTCGACGGTCATGCCGTTTTTGTAGAACGCGAACCGGCGATGCGCGTCGCTACGTTTCGGGTTCCCCGAAATGAGCAGCTTGATCTTGGCCGAACCATCAATGGATGGCGCACGACCCCGCTTGGGACTTTCGTCGGCCGGGGCCGGGGCAACCTTCTTCGCAGCGGGTGTCGCAGCCTTCTTCGCGGCCGGAGCCGCTTTCTCGGGAGCCGTGGCCTTCTTGGCGGGCACGGGTTTCTTCTTGGCAGTTGCCATGGTGTCTTCCTTGGAAGTTGTGGAGGGTGGTGTTGGCGCTGGTTCACTGAGGAGCTCGCGTTTGAACGCGGGCCCCGCAATTCTCTCGAGGAGCGCACGGGCCTCGAGGGAAACGGGGATCTTGGAAGTCTTGAATGAGTCGAGGTAGAGCCGCGCAGCGCGGGCTGCGGGATAGTCGTCGATCGCGGTGAACTCCTTGTCGAAGGTTTTCTCCGACGAGGTTTCGAGCACGGCGTCGATCATCGTCATTCGAACAAACGACACCATCCCCGAGCTGCGTTCGGCGACACACGTATGGCGGTGTCCGTCGTGGTAAACGATCGTTGTCATGGCCGCAGCACCTCGATGTAGAACTTCGCCAACGCTTGCAACAGACGTTCGGCCGGGAGTTTCGCGAACTTCGCCAGCGGTGCGAGCTCGACGAGTTGGTTGCGCCGCTCGAGTTCCGACGCCATGATGATCTTCTCTCCCTGTGCTTCGAGGAAGGCTGTCTTCGCAGCGGTGAACTCATCCATTGACCTGATTTTCTTCATGAGACTACTATACCTCACTTCGGGATGTCTAAGCGAGCAGACCGGAATATTTCCGGGAACTCCGGTAGTTCTTGAGCGCGTCGAGGAACCGCGTCTGCAGCGCTCCTTTCCGTCCCAGGGCTGAGTAGACGAGT